>CAYNZD010000001.1:0-82858 GCA_964401675.1 Candidatus Woesearchaeota archaeon
TTTATCTAAAACGCTTGTTATCATTAAGGGGAAAGTTATGCAAACATCGCCATTTACCGTCGCTGCTTCCGCGTCGTCTTTTAGTTTTCCCCAAGATTTTGCCTCTTGTGTTGTCGCGCCCGACATTGAACCTGAAGACGCGTGAGAGGTTGTCATATATACTGCGTAATCAAAACCACCTGAGAGTAAGGCTGCAAAAACCGCATAATGTTTTGAAATTGAACCGCCTAAGGAAATTAACCCCTTTTTATCGTCGAATGAAAGATCAGTTACAACTCGTTGCATATCTTTAATTGTATCCACTATAAAATCTGGATTTTTTTGCTGAAACATAAAAAGTTGAAAACCAAAAGATGAGTCTGCAATTCCTGGGCAGTAAATTGGGATATTATTTTTCGCAGCTTGATATAGTATTGAATTTTCGTCTTTGATTAATAAACCCATCTCATGAAGCAATTCTGAAACTGGAAATTGTTTTTTCTTTTGATAAATTTTTGTCAAATAGTCATTCATTTTATCTTCAAATTTCATGTAAGATTCATTTCTTATTACCAGATTGCCAATTCTATTTTCGCCTCGCTCGTGAAGAGATGTATCGTCTGCATGAAAGTTTGAAATTTCGAAATCTTCTCCAAGAGATTTCATAATATCTTCTTCAATAGCACCGGAAGTTGTTACTAATATATTTGGGATTTTGAGTTTGCAAAGTTGAGCAAAAAGTCCCCGGAGTCCAGAAGTTACCATGTTAGAAGTAAAAGTTAAAAAGATTTTTGCGCCAGATCGCTTCATCTTTAAAACAACTTTTGTTGCTTCACTTAATTCTACTGCCTGATATCCCAGATTTCCAAATGAGTCGACCAATTCTTCGACGGTCATATCAGGTTTCCATAAAAAATCTTTAACTTTTTTCATTTTAATACGTGAGAATTTAGAGAGTTGTGACTATAATTTTAGTAATCATAAATTGGAATTGCTAATGCTCTAGTCATATTGATAGAGATATTTTAGGGTTTTTAAGAGTTTGGATATTATTTAGAATAGAATTTTTGCAATCTTTTTTCTCTTTGGCTTGGATTTTTTATTAATGTATATCGTTTATCCATTATATATTTTATTTTTTTTAGAGTGACTTGTCTAAATGTCAATTTCATTTCTTCCGAAGGAGTTAAATCAAAATTTACAAAACTTTGTAAGTCTTTTCTTAGTGTCTCTTTATATTGTATATTTGTATTAGAATGGAGATGTCTAAGATATTCAGATATTGCGCAAGTATCCTGAACTTTTTTATAGAACCATCTTTGTGAAGAATGAACATATTCTCTTTTTGTGTTTGCGCTTGCTCCTGTAAAATCGATAATGGTATCTATGTCTAATAATTCATATTGTCCGTCTTTTCTATATCTTATATCAAATGCTTCTCTAAATTTTCTTTCTTTACATAGTTCTCTAAATTTTCCATTAATATGGTGTCCTGCTGTTTCATCTTGTCCTCCGGGCATAAATAATTCAGCACCCTTTTCTATTGTATCTATCTGATCTCCTAATAATGCTAGAAATATTCTTGATTGACGAGCTTGGACTGATTCTATATGTCTAGGTTTAGTATATGTTTGGGGTAAAGAAGATGCAAGATATATAGAAATATCGTCCCCTACTCCTAATCCATGTTCACTTCTTATATATTGTGCTGATAAATTAGGATTTTCTAATAAATTTACAACTCCCGAATTAGTTTTTATTTCATCCCATGAACATTTTCCTTCTATAATTTCTTTTAGCCCTAATGTTTTACTTTTTATAATATTTAATTTTGTTAGAATCTTTATTCTATTCTCTGAGGGAATAAAATTCAAAAATTCAAAAATTCCCTGAAAATTTATTTTTGATAAATCGGATATGTCTATGCCATATTTTTTTAATTTCGGAGTATTTATTAAATAACTCTCTCCTCCTCCCAGTTGATGACCATATTTATGATGAAATGTTTTTCTTATATATGGGAAGTTATCCATTAATGTTGTAAATCTAAATGCCCTCATTCCTTCAAGTATATCAATTGGAGTTTTGTCAAAAGGGGCAAATCCATTCAAAGGCGTGCCGTCTCTGTTCTTAAGTTGAATAATCCTTGATCTTTGATCTATGTTATTTAAATTTTTTTTCATAAAATCGAGCCAATCTTCCATGCAATATACTATATTATCTATATATGTTTGACTCGTTTTTTGGAAATATCTTCTTGTTTTTGGCCCATGAAATTTTTTCATGAGTGTTCCTTCTATGGCATCAAGAACATCTTCGAGACATGTATTCTGTTTTCTTTTACCAAAAAATGTAGAATGTCCACTTTGTGCATGTCCAGGCGTCGCTCTTATAATGAGTGACTGGACCATTTCTTTTCCCGCTAGTATAATTTCATCTTTTTCTAGTCCGCAATTAACATCAGTTATTATTTCATCCCTGGAGGCAACAGAATTATCCCAAAGAGATTTGTTCATAGTTGCATAGTTTTCATCTTCTGCTTGTATGATTATTTCAGAAATAATTTTTGGAGGTATTTGTATAGTCCCTTTCATATCGGTTAAGTTAATTCCGAGTTGAGGACAATGTTCCGAGGCAGTTCGTTGCCAAAATTCTAAGTGATTTTTTAAAGGAGTGTTTGGTTTATGAATTTCGGTTTGTTTTGCAATGTCTTGAATTATTCGCTTTGTCATAATGAAAGAAATTTTAAAACGCTTATAAATATTTATTGCATTAATTGTAGTATATTCTTTTTGAATTTTTTGAAGTCGTCAATTGGAACCATCGCGCCCGTCGCCTCTTCATGTCCGCCGCCCGTCGCCTCTTTAATATTTGCGATTGCCTGTTCTGTTATTTTGAGCGCATTTTTACCCCTGATTGATATGTTTGCTTTTTCCTGTCGCTTAAATACAACAACTATCAATTTGTCTCTGTGGTTGAAGTAAAGTCTGTTTGCAATTTCGGATGACATTGATGTTTTGCCTGAGTATGAAAAGAAAAGAAGGGGAGATTTTTTATCACATATTGTTTCCGCCTTTTCGATCTGTTTGTTATAAAATGTATTTAACTGAGAATATCGTTTATGGAGTTGTTTTGTGTAGTGATTTTCTTCGAGAATATCGTAAGGGCTGTTTGCCTTGAATAAATACTTAATTAGAGAAACCACATTTGTAGTTGTATCCATTAACCCAAAGTTTAACATTCTAACTAGCTTTCCAATTTCTGTTGAGTGAAGTGCATCAAATGCCGAAATATTTTTGAGAAGTAGTTCTGGATTTTGTTCCGCAAAATTTTCCGCAAAGTCTGGCGTATAAACATCGCCGATACATCCGATTACTGCGAGCCACAAATCTTCTTGTCGGTTGAAAATTTTTTGGGCAATGTAAGTTGTTGGCTCAGCGCTCGGGAGTGAATTATAATAAGAGGTTTTATTTATTATTTTTTTTGAGGTTTTCGTAGAATGGTGGTCAATCCATATTATTGGTATACTCTTTTTTTCTACGGGTTCTACAAATTCTTCACTTAATTCAGCTTTGTCTAAAATGAAGATTATATCGGGATTTAATTCCTCAACTTTTCTCAAATACTGTTTTTTTAAATCTGGGAATGATTTAATTGCTACACCTTTTCCTCTCCCAATGGCCTTTCGTAAAATAAGGAAAGCGCACAATCCATCTACGTCATTATCAAAAAAGAATAAAGGGTTTTGCGAGTTCTCTAGTCGTTCTTTAATTTCTTGAAGCTGTATTTCAGATAACATTAATATATTACCTTCCTGTTTAATATTTGTTTTCGAAGACTTTTAATTTCTTCGTAGATTATGTTGGCACGGGTTTTAAGAACTGGCCCAAAATTAATAAAATTTATTAAGGTTTTTTCTTTTTTCGTTGTCATAGCCTAAAAACGAAGAGTTAGTATTTATATGTTATGTGAGAATTTTTAAATACAGATTTGCTTGTTATTTTATGAAATATATTTTAGGAATTGAGTCTACGGCGCACACTTTTGGCGTGGCTGTTTTGAATTTTGAAGGGGAAATTTTGTCTAATGTTACAGATAGCTATACGACAAAAGAGGGCGGCATGATTCCCGTTGAAGTTCGTAAGCATCATAAGGAAGTTGCGCCAAAAATTTATGATAAGGCATTGAATGGAGCGAATATTGACGAAGATAAAATTGAGGCAATTGCATTTTCGAATGCTCCGGGTTTGGCTCCGTGTTTACTTGAAGGAATGATTTTTGCAAAAGAGTTATCTAAGAAATTAGATGTTCCCATTGTCATGGTTAATCATTGTGTCGCGCATTTGGAAATTGGTGGAACGATTGGAGCAAGAGACCCAGTTATGCTTTATGCATCTGGAGCGAACACTCAGGTGATTGCTTATGAAGCTGGGAAATATCGTGTCTTTGGTGAAACATTAGATATAGGTATTGGGAATTTTATTGATACGATTGCTAGATATATGGGGCTTGGGTTTCCTGGAGGTCCGAAAATTCAGAAGTTGGCGGAAGAATATATTGAAAATTGGAATAAGGCCGCACGCGGCACACCCTCTGAATTGGGAACTTTTGAAAAAGCTCCACCTTTATCGGGCGACTTGCCGTATTCGATTAAGGGGATGGATGTTGCGTTTTCTGGTTTGCAGACTAAGATTAAGAATTTGCTCGACAAGGGAGAGAACAAAAATAAGATTGCGTATTCGATGCAGGAAGTTGTTTTTGCCATGTTGGTTGAAGCGACAGAGAGGGCTTTGGCTCACACTGGAAAGAAGGAACTTTTGTTAGGAGGTGGTGTTGCTTGTAATTCGCGATTGCAGGAGATGTGTAAGATAATGTGTAAAGAGAGAGATGTTAAATATTTTTGTCCCGATAGGTCTTTACTTGTTGATAATGCTGGAATGATTGGGTATTTGGGGTTGAAAATGTATAAGGCTGGTTTGGGAACTAAGGGTTATGACGCGGTTGATATTGCCCCGAGAGAGAGGACGGATGATGTTGAGATTAAATGGAAGTAAGATTTAAATAGTTTAAATAATAAATTTTTTTATGAAAATTTTTGTTGCAGGAAGTATGCAATTTGCTAAAGAGATTTTAGAATCATCGGAGAAGCTTAATGAATGGGGACACGAAACTGCATTCGCGCCAGATACACATGATTGCGTTAATGATCCTTCTTTAAATGAAAATGAAAAACATTGTTTTAATATTGATATAATGAGGGCTTGTATGGATGAACAGCAAAAGTGTGATGCAATATTAGTGTTAAATTATGACAAGGGTGAACAAAAAGGATATATTGGAGCTCATGTATTGATTGAGTTAGGGTTGGCATATTATTTGAAACAGAAAATATTTTTGTTACATTCAATACCTTCAAAGGAGGAGGTAAGACATTCTATTGAAGTGATGCATATGAAGCCGGTGATTCTTGAAGGAGATTTAGGAAATTTAAAGAAACATAATTTATAATTTCTGGCGATAGTTTTATAAACCAAAATTTCAGTTTAATTATACCAATGAACGTTTCGGCGCGAGGGTTAATATTCTCGATTGGAACTAAATATAAAATATAAAATGGTAACCGTATATGATATTGTAGAGAAAGCGGCTAAGACCGGAAAAGTTGACAAAGGAGTGAACGAAGTAACTAAGTGCGTCGAGAGAGGCGTTGCTAAGTTGGTTGTCGTTGCTAGCGATGTTGACCCAAAGGAATTAACACAGCATTTACCTATTCTTTGTAAAGAAAAGGGCATTAAGTTTGTTGAGACAGATTCAAAAGAAAAGTTAGGAATTTCTGTTGGAATTAATAGACCTAGTTCAGCAGTTGCAGTTGTTGAAGAAGGCGAAGCTAATCTTGACTCTCTTAAATAAATCCGTTAATTCGGTTGGTAATTAGAAAATGGCAGCTAAAAAAGATAAAAAGCAAGACAAGAAACAGGAGAAAAAGCAAGAGAAAAAGCAAGAGAAAAAAGCTGGTGGGTCTAGAGGTTCGGAAAAGCTTACCGAAGAGGGTGCAGTTCCAGCAGTTGTTGAATTAGTTCTTGGAAGAGGCGGAACTCGTGGCGAGATTACTCAGGTTAAGGCAAAAATTCTACAGGGAAAAAACAGAGGAAAATCAATGAGGAGAAATGTTCGTGGACCGATTAAAGCGAGAGATATTTTAATGTTAAGAGAAACTGAAATTGAAGCGAGACGAATAGGCAAGAGAGTAAATAGAGGGAGTAAAGATTAAAATGCCGGTTTGTTCTTTTTGTAAAAATAACTATGAATTTCCCAAAGGAACCAGTGTAGTTCAGAAAGATTCTTCGGTTCGCTATTATTGTTCTTCAAAATGTCGAAAGAATATGGAGATGGGACGACTAGCTAAAAAGGTTAAATGGATTAGAAAATCAGATGTTATTAAAGCAGAAAAAGCAAAATATAAAGCACGAAAAGCTGCTGAGTAAAATATAATTTTTATTACCTAATTTTTACCTAATTTTTAATTTCTCGTCGACAATTTTGATTTTTGAGACCTAAATGTTTATAAAGTAAAGATGTTTTTTTATGTTATCAAGAGGAATTTATCATGACCAAAGAAGATTATACCGCAAAAAATATTACTGTTTTAGAGGGGCTTGAGGCAGTTAGAAAGAGACCAGGAATGTATATTGGTTCTACGGATAATTATGGCTTACACCACTTGGTTTGGGAAGTTTTGGACAATTCGGTTGACGAGCATATGGCGGGAATTGCGACAGAGATTAATGTTACAATTAACAAAGATAGTTCTGTAATTATTCAGGACGACGGCAGGGGAATGCCAGTTGATTTACATCCTGTTTACAAAAAGTCAGCGATGGAAATCATTGTTACAAAATTGCATGCCGGAGGCAAATTTGACAGTAAGGCCTATGCTGTTTCCGGTGGTTTACATGGAGTCGGAATTTCAGTTGTTGCGGCCTTATCAAAAGATATGACAGTTGAAGTTAAAAAAAATGGAAAAATTTATTCTCAGAGTTATAAAATAGGTATACCGAAAGACGATGTAAAAATTATTGGCGATACAGATATGGAAACACATGGAACCAAGGTTACATTTATGGTCGATGATAGTATTTTTTCAACAACAGATTTTAATTACAAAACTATGGCTACTAGATTTAGAGAAACTTGTTTTTTGAATGCAGGTTTGAAAATTATATTTAAAGATTTAAGAGGAGAAACGGAGAAAAGTGAAACATTTTGTTATGAGGGCGGATTGATTGAATTTGTAAAATGGCTCAATAAAAACAGGAAGTCAATTCATCAAAAACCTATTTATTTTAAAAGAAAAGAAAATGGGACAATTGCGGAAGTTGCAATTCAATATTCGGATTCTTATAATGAAAATATCCAAGGGTTTGTTAATACTATTAATACTATAGAGGGCGGAACTCATATTACTGGTCTAAGGTCAGCTTTGACAAGGGTAATTAATGACTATGGGTCAAAAAAAGGAATTTTAAAAAATGGACAAAAATTAATGGGCGATGATGTTCGCGAGGGAATTACAGCTGTAATTTCTTTAAAAATGAGTGAGCCGCAATTTGAAGGACAGACAAAAACAAAATTAGGAAATGGTGAGATTAAGGGGATTGTAGATTCAATGGCGACTTCAGCTTTGGGTGATTTTTTTGAAGAAAATCCTGTCGTCGCTAAATCAATTTTAATGAAAGCTTCTGCTGCATTACAAGCTAGAGAAGCCGCAAGAAAAGCTAAAGCTTTAGTCCGTCGTAAAAATGCTCTAGGAGTGGGTTCTGGTTTACCTGGCAAATTGGCTGATTGTTCTAGTAAAAAAATGGAAGCTACAGAGCTTTATATTGTAGAAGGAGATTCTGCTGGAGGTACTGCCAAGGGTGGTCGTGATAGAGAGACACAGGCAATTTTGCCGCTGAGAGGTAAGATTTTAAATGTTGAAAAATCAAATGCAGTAAGAGCGCTTAGCAGTGAGATGATTTCAAATATAATTACGGCCATAGGGACAAGTGTTGGCGATTCATTTAATATGGCAAAATTAAGATACGGCAAAATTATTATTATGACTGACGCAGATGTTGATGGACAGCACATTAAGACACTAATGCTAACTTTGTTTTTTAGATATGTGCCACAGTTAATTGAAGAAGGACATATTTTTGTTGCAGTTGCCCCATTTTTCAAAATCAAAAAAGGCATGAAAGAATATTATGTGTACAATAACGAGGAGTTGAAGAAAAAAATGGATGAAATCGGAGACAAGGGAGAGGTCAGTCGGTTTAAAGGTCTTGGCGAGATGAATGATGAGCAGCTATGGGATACAACAATGAACCCAAAAACACGAAGATTAAAACAAATTTCAATCGAGAATGCCATAGAAGCAGACGAGACTTTTAGTTTACTAATGGGCGATGTAGTTGCCCCAAGACGAGCTTTTATCGAAGAGAATGCCGATAAGGCGGAGGTTGATTTATAATGACACGCTCTTGTTCTGGATGCAATTGCAATAAAGAAATTAAGGTCTCATTTTGCCCTAAATGTAAATCTCACAATGTGAAATATGTTTTTGAATTAGGAAATTTATTTGGGGTTATGCCAAAGATGAGATGTGAGAAGTGCAGATTAGAAATGCCGAGTTTTCCTGTATTAATTGTAGATAAAAATAAGTTAAATGCGGCTGTTAAGAAAATGAAAAAAAGAGTTGTCAAGAAAACTAAAAAAATCTTGAGGAAAAAATGAACAAAGATGTTATAGAAAATGGAAATGTGAAGGAGATTAAAAATATGGATGAAGCAGAAAGGGAATCGGCTGAATTTATTCAGAATCGTGAAAAAATGAAAACTTCGGTAAAGGCGAAAGAGTTGATTGATAGTGAGATTTCGTCGGAAATGCGTGAAGCATATTTGAATTATGCCATGTCTGTTATAGTTGCTCGGGCTTTACCGTCGGCGGAAGATGGATTGAAGCCGGTTCATCGTAGAATTCTCTGGGGAATGAATGAAATGGGTGTTTATCACAATAAACAAACGAAAAAATCCGGTAGAATTGTCGGAGATGTTATGGGTAAATATCATCCACATGGAGATGCGTCTATTTATGAGGCAATGGTTAGAATGGCGCAGAGTTGGTCGTTGAGATATCCGCTTGTTATTGGGCAGGGTAATTTTGGTTCTATGGATGGAGATTCTGCTGCGGCGTCTAGGTATACTGAAGCGAAGATGGAAAAAATTGCGGATGAAATTTTAATTGATATTGATAAAAATACTGTTTCTATGATGAAGAATTATGATAATAGTTTAGAAGAGCCGGAAATTATGCCTGGAAAGTTACCTCAATTATTTTTGAATGGAGCATCGGGTATTGCTGTTGGCATGGCTACGAATATTCCGCCACATAATTTGAATAATACTTGTGATGCGATTTTAACTTATTTGGATAATCCGGAATGCGAAGACAAAGAACTGATTGCTGCAATTAAAGCTCCTGATTTTCCAACGGGCGGAACGGTGAGTGGAGAGATTAAGAGAATTTACACAGAAGGAAAAGGAAAATTAATTTTAGATGGGAAGACTATTGTTGAGGAAGCAAAGTCAGCAAAAGGAAAAACTAAAATTATAATTAATGAGATTCCGTATCAAGTAAACAAGGCGGGAATGGTTGAGCAGATTGCCAATTTGGCTAGAGATAAAAAATTGCCGGATGTTATAGATATTCGAGACGAATCGTCGAAGGGAAAAGTTCGCGTTGTTATCGAATTAAGGAAAGGGAGTGAGCCGAAATTTACTTTGAATAGATTGTACAAATATACACAACTTAGAGTTAGTTTTAATGCCAATATGTTGGCGCTGGTAAATCGTGTGCCGAAATTATTAACTTTGCGTGAGTATATTAGTGTGTATGTTGGACATCGGCAGGTTGTTATTAGAAAGACTAAAGAGTTTGATTTAGAAAAAGCCGAGAAAAGATTGCATATTGTCGAGGGGCTTTTAGTTGCGCAATCAAATATTGATGAAGTTGTTAAGTTAATTCGTGGAGCGAAATCTAAACTTGAAGCATTTATTGGACTGAAAAATAAATATAATTTAAAGGATAAGCAGGTCGAAGCGATTTTAGAAATGAGATTGCATCAAATTACTAGCTTAGAGTTTGATAAATTAAAAACTGAAGAAAAAAGTTTGAAAGAGTTAATTGAAAAATTGAATAAAATTCTTGGCGATGAAAAGCTGATTTTGAAAATTATTAGGAAGGATCTGGAAGAGTTGAAAGAAAAATATGGGGACAATAGGAGAACAAAAATTGTTGGAGAGGTTGCAGAGCTTGAGGAAAAAGATTTGGTTAGCAAGAAAGATGTTGTTGTTACTATTACAGATAAGGGCTATATTAAGAGATTGGATTTACAGCAGTACAAAGAGCAAAGAAGAGGAGGGAAAGGGGTGATTGGTTCCGATTTAACCGAGGGAGATTTTGTTAAGGAGTTGCTGACTTGTTCTACACATGATTATATGTTGTTCTTTACAGATAATGGTAAAGTTCATTGGTTGAAAGCATATAAAATTCCTGCTTCTGCTAAATCTACGAAGGGGAAAGCAATTGTGAATTTGCTTGAGCTGAAAGATGAGAAAGTCACTTCAGTTCTGGCTGTGAAAAAATTTAAAGATTATTTGGTTATGGCTACGAAAAAAGGCGTTGTTAAGAAAATAGAGCTGAGTGCGTTTGCGAATCCTAGGAAAGGAGGTATTAAGGCTATTAAGGTTGTGGAAACTAATGATGTTTTGATAAATGTTAGCCCGGTTAAGGAAAAGCAGGAAGTTCTTTTGGTTACGAAAAATGGTCAGGCAATTAGGTTTAAGGCAGATGATGTTCGTTCAATGGGAAGGGCGTCTTATGGTGTGACTGGAATTAAAATGGATAAAGGTGACAGTGTTGTATCATTGGAAGTTTTGCCCATGAAAGACAAAGAAAAGTTTTCAATTTTGACAATCACAAGCAAAGGCTATGGCAAGAGAAGCGCGATTGAGGATTATCGTTTGACTGGTCGTGCCGGCAAGGGAGTTATTAATATGAAAGTAACAGATAAGATAGGAAATATTATAGCGTCGCATTCGGTTACTGATTCGGACAATGTTATTGTAACGACGAAAAAGGGAATTGTAATTCGTATGCCTTTGAAAAACATTAGGATAATGGGAAGAGCAACGCAAGGTGTTAGGATTATCAAACTGAAGGAAGGAGATAAAGTTAGTGATTTATCCAGAGTTCCGAGGGATGAAGAGATTGTGAAGAGTGAGATATAATTCTTTATTTGTTTTCTAATTCTAAAATTATTTGTTTTGTTTTTCTACGACTTTATCTGCAATGGTTGGTTTTTGATCCTTGAAAACTGTGGGATGCTGTTCAATTTCTTCTTCGGATTTAAGAATGGAATTTTTTAAGATTAAGTTTAGAATAATGTCTATTGCATAAGCCAATATCAAATACAGCATCAAGTCAAGGAAAAGATTTACTAGTAGAATTGGAGATTTTTCTATATCTGATAAATAGAATTCGAGGAAGTGCCAGGGGTAACCGAGATTAATACTTATGTCCAGATTTCCCGAGAGCATCTGGTTAAACGGGAATTGCATTCCAGAAATTATTATAGCTGCCAGAAATATTAATCCAAAAATGACATTAATTCTTTTTGTCGGTATTAATTGTTCTGGAAATGCCTTTCTGATTGTTTCGCCCAGGGACTCCTTGCCAGCATATCTGTAATTCACCTTATTCAAAGCAGGATTTATTTCCTCTTGTTCTAGCATAATTTAATATAGAATAGGATTTTATAAATATTGCGAAAAGCGTTAAGATGTATTTTTAATTTCTCCAAAGCCGATTAGTCTCCAGTGACCATTAAAGTTTCTTGCTATCCCAATTGATTCACCTTCGAGTGGAACAACGGGAATTTTTAAGAATAAGTCAACAGATTCTTTTTCAATTTTTGTAATTTGTCCAACAGTAATTGAAGTATTCAAGCTGAGCATTAGCATTTCGCTAAATTTTAATTTTTGGATTGGCTCGTTTTTTTCGCTTCCAAAAATTTTGTTGAATAACGTATATTTTATTTTTATTTTTTCTGTAATTTCCGGCAAATTTCCTTCGCTTGAAGCTACATTGCCGGATAATGCATCGGCTTTTGTTAGAGAGGGGTCAAGTTCCGTCTCGATTGCCAAACTTCCTCCGGGCGTTGCTTCAGTAATCGAGTACTCGCCTTTTTGCATTGAAACAATTTTAGATTTTACGGTTTTGTAGTGATGGTTATTTTGTTTCTTGTAGGAATAACCCGGTTTAATTTCAATCGTGTCACCTATTTTTAACACTCCTTGCTTTAGAGCTCCGCCAAGTACTCCGCCATGAAGATACTTAATCTTTATCCCGGGTTTATTGATATCAAAACTTCTGGCAACTAAGAATAGCGGCTTTTCGTTTGGACTTAGTTTTGGAATTTCTGTATTGCAGAGTTCAGTCAAAATCTTGTCAATATTAATTCCTTGTGATGCGGAGATTGGAATGATTGGTGCATCTTCAGCGATTGTTCCTTTGATGAATTTTTTGATTTCTTTATAATTATTTGTCGCTTGTTCTTTCGATACGAGGTCAATTTTGTTTTGAGCGATTATTATTTTTTTAACCTTTTTTGTTTTGAGCGCGACAAGATGTTCTTGGGTTTGTGGCTTGATTCCTTCATTAGCTCCAATAACTAAAATTGCTACATCCATAATTGCTGCGCCAGAAAGCATTGTTGCCATTAGCATCTCGTGACCGGGCGCATCAACAAATGTAACATATCTAATTGGTTTTCCTTTTGAATCTGCTTCCGTAGTTAAGGTTCCATTTTCATCTTTTATGATTATGTCTGCATAGCCAAGCTTAATTGTAATTCCTCGCTTTAGTTCTTCGGAATGTGTATCTGTCCATTTGCCCGACAATTTTTGTAAGAGTGTCGTTTTCCCGTGGTCTATATGCCCAACTATGCCTACATTTATTGTGTCTATTTTTGAAATATCTATTTTGTCCATTATATTAATTTAAGAAAATGAGTTTAAAAGTTTATTCAGTCTCTGTTTTTTCTGGTGTTATCTCTTCTTCGATTGTTTCTGATGGTTGGAATATGGAATAAGTAAAATCGGCAATTCGCATGATGAATTCTATAGCTACAATAAAAATTAAATAATATGGCAAGCTGGAGACAAGGGATGGGATTTCGGAGACCCTTGAAATTAGAGTTTCGATGTCAAAAAACCCTGCGGTTGTTATTGCGATTGCAAGAAGCGTGAATGGAAGCATTTTTGCTAAATCTTTTGACAAATTTTCGCTGATATAAGCTGTGACTCGAACTGATGCAACGAGAGCTGCCGATATTAGCAAAATTGTACTAATCTCTAATCCTTTAGCTAGTAATAAAATTAAGATTGCGAGAACGGAGAACCAAAAAAAAGTTAAGACTGGGAGCAAGATGATATATTCAATAATGTAAAAAAAGATTGCGACTATTTTTGCAACTCCAGGAGAGCTATAACGATTGTATTGATTTAAATTAAGTTTAATGATGTTTCTTTTCGCGAGAATTCGATAGAAATAAAATGCGAAAATAGAGTAGATAATAATTACTGCTGTAAAAATAATTAGAGTTAAAATTAAATTGGCTTCGTTCGCGAAGAAGTTTGTTAAATTTTCTATCATTATATCACCCTATAGTATAATAACGGGAAGAGTTTATAAGAGTTTGTGAAATTAGTTCAATAAGATTTATAAGTTTGAAATTTTTTTATATTTGATGGTAACATATTCTCATTCGCGACTGGCTACCTTTGAGCAATGCCCGTTTAAATTTAAGCTCAGGTATATTGACAAAGTTGTTCCAGAAATAGAAAATACAATTGAATCTTATTTGGGGAGCATAGTTCATAATACTTTAGAGTGGGTTTATATTGAAACAAAAAAAGAGAAAGTGCCGACAATAGATGACACGATTGTTTATTACGCGGAAAGTTGGGAAAAAGGATTTAGTTTGGAAATAAAAATTGTGAAAAAAAATTTGACAGCGAAAGATTATTTTGAGAAAGGAGTCAAATTTCTTTTAGATTATTATGTGAGACACGCGCCTTTTAACGATAATACTTTGGAGATTGAAAAAAGAATAAGTATTAAATTAAATGAGGATAGCAACCTTCAAGGTTTTATTGATAGATTGACTTATAATTCTGAAGCTGGAGAATATGAAATACACGATTATAAAACTGCAGCGAATTTGCCTACAAAGGAAAAGATAGAATCAGATAGACAGTTGGCCTTGTATTCAATTGCCATTAAGGAAAAATTTGGATTTGATAAAGAAGTTGTTTTGATTTGGCATTATTTGGCACATGATATGGACATAGTTTCTAGAAGAACAAATGAGCAACTGGAACAATTAAAGAAAGATATAATTCATCTTATTAAACAGATTGAGACAGAAACGGATTTCCCCTACAGAGAATCTGCTCTTTGTGGATGGTGTGAATATAAAAATACGTGCTTGGAATGTAGAAGGGATAGTAATTAAAGATTATTCCTTCGCTGGAGTTTCTTCTACTGGGGCTTCTTCTGGTTTTTCGAAAAGGGTTTCGAATTTTTTAGAACCTTCTTTTAGAACTTTTGTATTAATTTGAACTGTGTCAAGAGAGATTTCTTTTCCTCGGACTGTTTTTCTCAATCGAAGTCCTTTTGGTCTTTTATTGACTTTCTTTTCTCCCTTTGGTTTTTTTCGCATACCTTTTCCGTAGCCGAGTAAAGCTTTGTGTAAATTTGGGCCATCTAGATTTGACATTCCGGTAAAACCTGATTTATCAGAAGTTCCAGTTATTTCTATTTCGTAACCTGCTAATTCTTCCGAAATTTCTTTTCCATCTATTTTGTCGCCGATTGAATGACCAGCTAAGTTTTCATTCTCGGTCTCGAGTTTGAAAGTCTTTCCATTGTGCGCTACATTTATTTTGAATGCCATTTTTATAGTATTTCCGAGGGTCATTGACGTTTAGCCTTTCCTCAGCTTATAATTGTAATAGTAATTAGAAATTTGGGTTTTTAAAGTTTGGGGATGTAAATTTATAAACTTATTATTATCTGTTATGTAATGAAAGCAGTCATTTTTGATTTTGATGGAGTTATTCACAATACATTGAATTTAGCCTATGGGATTAACAAAGAGATGTTTGGCAATAATCTTTCGCTAGAAAAATATAAGGATATTTTTAACGGAAATATCTATAAACATGAAGCTATAACGGAGGAGGCGTCTAATAAATTTTTTGAATTACAAAAAAAAGAATTTGATAATTTAAGGATTGAAGAAAGTATAAAAAAAGAATTATTAAAATTAAAAGATAAGTATATGCTGTTTATAATTTCATCTAACAAAGAAGATACTTTGAATATTTATCTTAAAAATAATAATATTTTAAATATATTTGATAGGGTTTTGGGAGTTGAAACACATAAATCTAAGATTGAAAAATTTAAAATTCTTTTCGAAGAATATAATTTCGATAAAGGTAATTGTATATTTGTGACGGATACATTGGGAGATATATTGGAAGCAAATAAACTCGGGGTTAATACAATAGCAGTAGATTTTGGTTTTCACGAAAGAAGTAGATTGGAAAAAGGATTTCCCAAAAAAATAATTTCAAACTTTGATGAAATTTTTTCATATGTTGAAAATTTAAATTAAATCCCCCAAGTTGGACTTTCTCTTCTTTTAACTTGAGCTATTTCTTGTAAGATAGATTTTTCTTCAGAAGATAGTAAATTTTTGTGTTCTTTGAATTGTCTGAATTGGGTTTCTGATAAGTTTGTGTAAAGTGATTCGCCGATGGTGATTTGTCTTTCAAAATTGAGTCCGGGGATTGAGATTGCGACTTCTTTTCCTTTCGATGCTTCCTGAACCGTATTTTTATCTTCCTGAATTTCTTTTATCTGTCCAATTTTCACATCATCTTTATTTATGAATCGCTCTCTTTTTCTCAGTATACCGCCATCTACGACGACTCCAAAAACTGCGGGAGAGGAATTTCGGAAAACAAAATCAAGCACGGTTATTTTTGAAATGGTCGGAAGCTCGTCTAATTTTCTTCTTTCAATATCTTTCAACTTCTGGGCTTTCCATTCTTCCAAGTCTTCAATTAATTTATAGACAACGGGGTTAGTCAGAATTTTTACATTTTTCAATTCGTCAACTTTGGCTTCGTCCACGAGTTCAACATTGAAACCCAAAATTATTTTGTCTTCTTCGGGAAGTGTGTTTGCCAAATAAACATCTTTTTTTGAGATTGGTCCGATGCCAGCTTTGATTATTGGAATTTGTTTTTGTTTCAAGAGAACTAAAAGTGCTTCAAGTGAGCCCAGCGAGTCGGCCTTTACTACAATTCCATATTCTTCCGTTTGAATTTCTTCCGATATTTCTTCCGCAAATTCTTCCGTGATTTTTTCAAGAGTGTTTTCTTTGGTGATGACTTGAAAGGGCATGCCCGGCAAAATTTCTTCTTTGGATACTATTTGCAATTGGATTCCTGTCGCAGCTTCCACTTCTTGTTTCGTTTCGTAGCCTTTGTTTAGAGGACGGATTTCTTGAATATTTCTGATTTTTGTTTGGATTGAACCATCGAAAGATGCAATTGCGATTTCGTCTTTGCTTGTCAGCTTGCCGTCATAAAGAATGCATTCAAGGAAATTCATTGCCTTGTCTTTTTTGACTTCAAGAATAACTCCCTTACCAAGTTCTCTAGTTTGTATTCTTTCTTTCAGAAATTTTTGAGAGAGTGCAGTTATCATCGCAAGAATTTCTGTCATTCCTTCTCCTGTTTTTGCTGAACAGGGAACTATTGCTACCGATTTTGTGAAGTCTTCAATCTTGGAATAGATTTCTGCAGTTATTCCGTGAGAATGGAGTGCTCCTATTATTGTGTAAAATTTTTCATCAAAGTTTTCTTTGACATTGGTTGCTTGATTTTCGATTGAGTCTAAAGAAAGAAAAGATTCGGAAGTTTTCCATCCAGAAATATTGTCTATTTTATTTAGTGCGATTATAAAAGGAGTTTTGTTTGCCTTAAGAATTTGTAGGACTTCGGCAGTTTGGGGCTTGATTCCATCGTTAATATCAATTACCAATATCGCAATGTCTGCTAGTGAACCACCTCGTTTTCGAATATTTGTAAATGCCGCGTGACCGGGAGTGTCGATAAAAAGCAAACCAGGTATCTCAAGTGGGATTTTAAATTTCTCAAGAACATGGCTAGCTCGTTTTCTAATATTTTCTTTTGGCAAAGTTGTAAATGAAATTTTTTGAGTAATTCCTCCCGCTTCTCCTTCTTGAACAGAAGTTCCTCTAATTTCATCTAATATTGATGTCTTTCCGTGATCAACATGACCCGCTATTGTCACAATTGGTTGTCGTATTTTTGTCATAAAGAAAAGAGTTATGGAGAATTTTTAAATGTTGGTTTGAGAGGTTTATAGTCATTTTCTAATAACAACAAATTTTATAAACAAGGTTTTGCAGATTGTTTCCATGCCAGACGATAGAAGAAAAAATGCATATAGAGATTTGATGCGTATTGGAGATTCCGTCTTGAAAAAATACATACCTTCTTTTGAGTCTCTTCTTCTTTCCGAGAGAGAAGAAGGATTGAGGATTCTTGTTTCAGATACTTTTGCAGAAGGCAAAGTCAAGGAAACTCTTAGCGGCAATGGAGATGGCTATGTGATTGAAGTAAGTGAAGATAAGTATGCAGAATTATATCCTCAAAAACAAGAGGAAATGTTTAAGAGAGGGAATGAAGTTGCAAAAATTAGCAAAGAAGAAGAAGGGGTTGGCTCTTTACCCTATGTTAAGGGAAAAGCCTTTATTCTTCATGATGGAAATATAGAAACTATTCGAGAAATGCAAGGGCTTCTCGAAAAGATTTCTGCAGGAAATAAGCCAGAAAAACCTATCCTTTTTTTTGGGGCAAATGGTGCTGGAAAAACTGCTTCGATGTCTTATTTAGGATGGGAAGGATTGAGTCTCAAACAAAGAGTTTCTTATACAGATATAGATAGCTGGGCCAAATATAATTATAAACATAAAGGTGAAAAAGACGAACCTTCTCTTGAGAGTGTGAGAAGATCTAATGTTGGAATTGTAGACTCGGTACATAAGGTGTTTTATGGAGAAACTTATAGAACCAAATGTGGAGAAGATTTATGTTTGTTGCTTGATAAAAATTTGAAAGATCCTAAACAGCAGATTTTTTTATCTATTACTGAACCATCAGAGGAAGATTTAGAGAATTTTTTAAATAAATTATCTAAAAAAAATCCTGATTTGTCAAGTAGAATTGGAGGGATAAGAAGAATAAATGTTCCTGTACTGGGAAATGATAAAGAAGAATTTTTAAGGGAGTTCGTAAAACATAAAGAAATCAGTTCTCAATATGTGAAGGAGGTTGTTGAAAGAGCTAGTGATACCTTGAGAGAAGAAGACTCTTTTAGGATAATTACAAGAAAAGTAAATGAGGCGTATAGGAAGGTAAGTAGAAACAATAGAATGGCAACCAATCAAAGAGTTTTATTCAAAGGTAGAAGTATAGATCCAATTTTAGACATTATGGAAGCAGAAGGAGAGATGAGCAAAGAAGATATTGTGGGATTTAAGCTTCTTACTATGGAAGCTCAACGATATAGAAGTTTTGCTGTTTTGTTTGCTACAGAAGAATTAGGATTACCAATTTCAGAAATTGCTCCTCAATTTGGAGGCAGAACTCCTAAAGAAATTAAGGAATTGGCAAAATATGCTATAAAAACACTAGAAGAGAAAGATGTTAAAGGAGTTATGGAAGGGCTAAGGCAAAGATATACAGGAATTAAGACAAAGGCTTAATATTTAAATAATCAAACATATTTATTATTTTATGAATTATACTATTGCCAATTTGGAAAAAGATTATGAATTAGAACTTGAACAGATTGTTAGCGAAATAAAAAAACAGAAAGCGAAAAAAGTTTTATTACAATTGCCTGATGGATTGAAGCCGTGGGGATTGGTAATTAGTGATTATTTGGAAGAAAAGGCAAATGCGAAAATTAGCATTTGGCTTGGAAGTTGTTTTGGAGCTTGTGATTTACCAGATACAGATGCCGATTTAATTATTCAATTTGGACACGCGCCGTGGTTAAAATGAAATACGATGTTTTATCGAGTCCTCGTAGTATCTATAAAAAAATGCTTTCAGATATCAGAAGTGCAAAAAGAGAGATACTTCTAGAGACCTATATTTATGGTAAAAACGCTGTAGGCAGGGAATTTAGAGAAGCACTTATAAAAAAAGCATTGAAGGGAGTTAAAGTCAAACTTCTGATTGATTCTTGGGGCTCTGGAGTTAAGAAAATTTTTTTCAAGAAACTAATTGATGCAGGAGGAGAAGTAAGATTTTTCAGAGAGCTTCGTTATGCCTTCCATTTTATTAATATAAATCATGAAAGAAACCATAGGAAGCTTTTGGTGATTGATGAAAATATTTCTTATATAGGTTCAATCAATATTACTAGTTTTTGTTTGGATTGGGAAGAATTAGTTTTGAGAATTGAGGGATCTTTGGCGCGAGTTCTTAAATTTTCATTTAGAAAATCTTGGAAGCGATTTAATTTGTGGGAGTCTCGAAAAATTAAAAATATTTTTCATGAAGGAGTAGAGATTATACAAGATTTTCCTTCAATGAAATATAGCTTTACTGAAAGAAGTTATAAAAAATTAATAAGGAAAGCAAAAAGGGAAATTTTTATTGAAAATCCTTTCCTTGTTCCTTCGATTGGCATTAGGAAGGCTTTCAAAAAAGCGTTAGCTCGTGGGGTCAAAATTAAAATGATTATTCCTAAGGTTTCGGATGTGAAATTGCTTGATATTTTTCGTGAGAGATATACTGGGAAACTTAATAAGATGGGATTCGAAATTTATCATTTTCCAAGGATTTTGCATTCAAAATTACTAATTGTAGATGATGATTTCTTTTTACTGGGTTCTTCAAATTTGGATTATCGTAGTTTTAAGTATCAATATGAGATTAATTTGCTTGGAAAAAATGAAGCAATCGTTGATTCTTTGAAAAAAATTTTTTACAAAAATTTACGGAAATCTAAAACATTTAATTATGTTCAGTGGGAAAATCGAGGAATTCCTAGAAGATTACTCGAAAGAATGATTAAGCCTTTTAAGAGATATTTATAGAATATTACTTAGTAAGAATATCAAAAGTGATTTTTTATAGTGATTCAATCTGATATGTGTCCTGAAGGTAGAAAATGTTTCAAAACATAAATATTTATAAGAGGAGATGATTTTTTTTATTTATGGAAAAGGGGTTTGATACGGAAAAATATCTTGAGGTTCAATCAAAAGAAATTCTAAATAGGGTTAATAATTTTAAGAAACTTTATCTTGAATTTGGGGGGAAAATTTGTGATGATTTTCATGCGGCGAGAGTTTTGCCGGGCTATGATGCTAATGCAAAAATTAGAATGTTACAAATGATAAAGAACGACTCTGAGATTATATTTTGCATTAGCGCGAAGGACATTGAAAAAAGCAAGATGCAGGGAAATTTTGGTCTGACTTATGAATCTATGGCTTTGAAATCTATAAATGACTTGAGAGGTTTTGGACTAGACATTTCTGCTATTGTGATAAACAGATTTTCTGGAGAGAAAAAAGCACTGAAGTTCAAAAAATATTTGGAGAATATTGGAATCAGAGCTTATTTACAAAAAGAAATTGAAGGATATCCGGCGGATGTTGATAAAATTGTGAGCGATGAAGGGTATGGGCAGAATCCTTATGTGAAAACCGAGAAATCTATTATTGTGGTTAGTGGAGTAGGACCTGGAAGTGGAAAAATGTCGTTTTGTCTGTCTCAGATATATCATGATAATATTAGAGGGATAGAATCAGGATTTTCAAAGTTCGAAACATTTCCGGTTTGGGATTTGTCAATAGACCATCCTATCAATATTGCTTATGAAGCGGCTACGGCAGATATAGGCGACAAGAATATGATAGATCCGTTTTATTTACAAAAATATAATTCTACCGCTGTGAATTATAATAGAGATATTGAAAATTTTCCAATTTTAAAAAGAATTTTTAAAAAGATTGGCAAGGATATTTATTCGTCTCCTACGGAGATGGGTGTGAATAAAGTTAGTCAGGGAATAATTGACGACGAGGCAGTGAGAGAGGCACCGAAGCAAGAGATTATTAGAAGGTATTTTAGACATAAAAAAGAAAATATTCTGGGCATTGTGGATAAAGAAGTTGTGGGAAAAATTGAAAAATTGATGCAAGAGTTGGAAGTAAATGAGAATTATAGAAAGACTGTAATTCCTGCGAGACGGGCGATGATAGATGCCACGAGACAAGATGATAAAGGCAAGGAGGGATTTTATTGCGGTTCTGCTATCCAAATAGGAGATGAGATAATTACTGGAAAAAATTCGGAGTTGCTTCATTCGGAATCTGCATGCATTATAAATGCTTTAAAATATATATCGGGGGTTCCTGATGATATTGACCTTCTCCCAGAATCTTTGATTAATAACATAAAAGAATTAAAGGAAAAAATAGTGAAAAATTCGAAGCCAAGTTTAGATGTGGGTGAAATATTAATTGCTTTGGCGGTTTCCTCATCTTCAAATCCGACAGTTAAAAAATGTATAGATAATATTTCTCTTTTAAGAAATTGCGAAATACATACAACCCACTTGCTTTCAAAGGGAGATGAAAGAGGACTTAGAGATTTAGGAATTAATTTAACTACAGACGCAGAATTTAGCTCTAAGATTTATTTTTAGAATTACGTATGTTTCCCCAATATTTTTAAAGGGTATTTTGCAAGAGATTATATGAGAAAGATCGTGTTTGTGTTGACGCTTTTGTTTTTAGCTAGTGGGATTTATGCTCAGAGCGCTCCTGTTACAAATGTTTATTATTTTTATTCTACTGGATGTTCACATTGTGCCAAAGTTATGGATTCTGGAGTTTTAGATAAAGTCGCTTTAATGGAAAATGTTAATTTAAGAAATTTAAATCTTTATGACGGCCAAGAGAATCGTGATTTATTTAATAATTTTTGTGATGAATTTAATATTTCTCGTAGAGGTTGGCCATTTGTAGTTATTGAGTGTGATGGAAAATATGATTATATATCAGGAGACATTAGAATAATCGAGAATTTAGAAAAAGTTGTTGTTGACTGCAATGGAATTCATCTTAATATTGTAGATTCAAAAATAGATAAACAAATTACTTTAGGTTCTATTTTGATTGCAGCTTTTATTGACTCTATTAATCCTTGTGCTTTTGGAGTATTAATTTTTCTTATGGCCAGTTTATTAAAAATGGGTTCTTCTCGAAGAGCTTTGCGAGCAGGTCTAATTTATAGTCTTGTCGTTTTCTTGGTTTATTTTTTTATTGGTTGGGGTTTTTATAATTTAATTGATAATTTTTCTTCCTCTCCTGCTTTTTATTATTTTTATTTGTTTGTAGCAGGTTTTATTTTTCTTTTAGGATTATTACAATTAAAGGATGTTTTCTGGTATGGCAAGGGAATTACTCTTAGAATCTCTTCAAGGGCTAAGCCAATTATCGAAAAGTTTATGAGCAAAGGAACCTTGGTATCTATTATTATTTTGGGTGTTATTGTTTCGCTTTTTGAATTGCCTTGTACTGGCGAAATATATATTGGCATTCTTACTCTAATGTCAATTCATGAAACTTTCGGACTGACTTATTTATTTATCTATAATTTGATTTTTGTTTTACCATTGGTTGTTTTGACTTATCTTGTTTATCGTGGAACTTCGACGGAGAGGATGCAAAATTGGACAGTTTCTAACAGAAAATATATGAAACTTGTTTCTGGATTGTTACTTATTGGTCTCTCAACCTATATTTTTATAAGGGCAATTGGTTTTGTTTAGATATGGGTTTAGTTAATTGGATAAAAAGTTTCGGAGAAAAAGTTTTGTATTATCCTGGATGTTTAACAAAGGGAGTTTTGGAAGAGCAATTTGAAAATTATAAAGATATTTTTAATAGAATTGGAATTGATTTTATTTTATTATCAGACAAAGAGGTTTGTTGCGGTTCGCCAGTTTCGAATGCTGGTTATAAAAAAGATGCACGGAAATTGGCGAAAAAAAATTTTGAGATTTTTAAGAAAAATAATATTACGAAAATTGTGACAAATTGTCCGGCATGTTATTATATGTTTAATGAAGTTTATCCTTCATTGGTTCGGGAATGGGATATTGAAGTTGAACATGCAACGATTACGATTTTGAATGCACTGAAGAGGAAAAAAATTAAGTATAAAGGATTAGATGAGGACAGGGAGATTGTTGCTTATCATGATCCTTGTCATCTTGGTAGATATAGTGAAATTTATGAAGAGCCTCGCGAGGTGATTAAGTTATTGGGTGGGAAAATTCTTGAAGCGAAGTTTAATCGTGATAATGCTTATTGTTGTGGAGGAGGCGCGGGAGTTCGTGCTAATTTTCCTGAAGTTGCCAAGGCTGTTGCAAAAAAGAAAGTAAGTTTTGTTCCAAAATCTGCTGGAAAAATTATCTCTCCTTGTGGATTGTGTTATTCTAATATTAAATCGGCGACTGATAAAAGTGTTGAATTTTCGAGTTTTGTGCTTGGAAAGTTGAAGGAAATGAAATGAATAAAGATATTATGAAAATTTATGAATGTGATGCTTCTCAATTAAAAGGAAAGGCGTTGGATGTTATTTTTCCTAAAAGTGTTGCAGAAATTAAAGGGATTATTAATAGGACAAATAGGATTGTTATTCGGGGGGGCGGAACTGGTTTAGCTGGAGGTTGTGTTCCGCAGAATGGTTTGGATGTTGTTTTAGATATATCGAAAATGGATAAAATTTCTGGATTTGATACTGAGCGAAAAACCATTGAAGTCGAAGCAGGAGTTATTCTTAATGAATTACAAGGTTATGTCGCAAAACATAATTTAGAATTTCCAGTAAAGCCGTCGAGTCATGCAGTTGCCACCATTGGAGGAATGATTGCTACCGATGCTGTTGGAAATCGCGCGATTAAATATGGAAAAACTTCTAATTGGGTAAGGTGGGTTGAAATTATTGATGATACAGGAAAATTACACAAGAAAGGAGTTACTGAATTAAGTGATTATTCTGGAATGGAAGGAATTACTGGGGTGATTGTTAGGGCTTGTTTGGAGCTGTCTTCATTAAAAAATAGAACCGCGACATTGGTTAAAATTAATAGTCTCGAAGAGATTGTTTCAATTGTTCGAAATTTAAAAAGGAATTCAGCGGTTTCAATGATTGAATTTATAGATAAGAAAATAAGTGAAGGATTAGAGTTAGGAGAAGGATACCATTTGATTGTTGAATATGAAAATAATAGTGGCAAATTGAAAGATAAAGAATATGAAGATTTATTGACTTTGAGGGATAGAGTTTATCCGCTTCTTGCTGGAGAAGGTTACGTTAAAATTGAAGACCCAAAAATTATGCTTGACAGATTTGTAAAATTGATGAGCTGGCTGGAAGAAAAAAAGATTCCTACTTATGGACATATTGGAGTCGGCATTTTACATCCGTGTTTTAATTCTGAGCAAGAAAAATATATTCCGGAAATGATGAAATTAGTGAAAAGACTTGGTGGACAAATTTCTGGGGAGCACGGAATTGGAATTTTAAAAAAAGAATTTGTCGAGATGAATGATAAAAGAATTTTAGTTAATGTAAAAAAGAGAACTGACCCTTTGAATAAATTTAATGTTGGAAAGGTAATATAATGGAAAGATTTAAATATATTGGAGGATTGATATAAACATTACTTCCCCGGTATGACGAAAGGAATGCCGGGAGTCTTTATTTTCTAAAATGGTTAAGAAGAGAGCTATTATTTTTGTTGATGGTAATAATTGGTATCATGGCGTCAAGCGGCTTGTTGGTAATCCGAAATCTGTTTGTTTCAAAAAAGTTGCTTCAATGATTGCCGAAAATTTTGATTTGGATATTATTGATATTAGATATTATAATTCTACACCGGATATTGATTTGGGCGAAGATAATTATTATAAGCATATGGTTTTTTTGGCTGGATTAAAAAAAAGTGGAATAGTTGTGAATACAAATAAATTAAAAAAAATTCGTGTGGACGGGAAAGTGTTGCGAGTTGAAAAAGGCGTTGATGTTATGATTACAACAGATATGATGAGAAAAAGCTTGGTTGAAAATATGTGCGATTGCTGTGTTTTAATTTCTGGCGACTCCGATTTTGTTCCTGTTATGAGAGCTATCAAAAAAGCAGAAAAGGAAGTTTTGACAGTTTCGGTTTTGAGAGGTTATGCTAGAGAATTATTGCAAGGAGAATTTAGATTTTGGATTTTGAAAAAGGCTGATCTAATTAAATGTTTTAAGGGGTATAATGGAAAATAAAAAACCGAGTGAAGCTGATAAAATTGAGTCGGCAAATTTAATGGAAGAAGCCAAAGATATTTTTGATTCATGCATTCAGTGTGGAATGTGTAAGGCGATTTGTCCGGTGTTTAAAGTTTTGAAAGAGGAAAGGGTTTCGGCTAGGGGTAAGGGAATTATTATTTCTGACAAGGTGATGGATAAAGTTGTTTTTGAGTGTACCTTGTGTGGAGGATGTGAACAAGAATGTCCGTTAAATATAAAAATTTGTGATGCGGTTAGAAAAGTTCGGGAAGCTATGGTTTTGAGAGGGAAAGGTTTGAAATCAAATGAAGAAATGATTGAAAATATTCGGAAGTATGGAAATCCTTTTGGAAAGGGGAAAATTTCCGATAAAGATAAATTGTATTGTTGTTGAGAATTATTTTACTTATGTGCAAACCAAAATTCTAATATACCTTTTTCTTTTTTGTGTAATTTGACAAATCCAAATCTTTCAAATTGCATGATAGTTCCAACTTTTAATTTTGATAGTTCTGATTCGCCGAGCCCTTTTGTTATGGTTCCGTCTGGCATTCTAATCTCAACATTAATATTCTTAGGTGTAGATGACAACCATTGAATAAATTTCGTTTTTAATTTGGGATCAGGTTCTTCAGAGATGAATGAAAAAGTTCGTGGCTTTGTTTTTCCCACATTGTTGGATTTAAAATTTAAGAGATGCATTAGCCGGTAGTTTTCGTTTTGCATAAGCTCAAAGTCTTGGCCTGAAATTAAAAACTCCTGAGCTGTTTTATATTTTCGTGTTCCCAATTTTCCGTTTGGATGAAGTGGAATTTTTGCCGTTAGTTTAGGCGTGTTTTCAATTGTGATTTCTTCAGGTTGCTCTACAAAGAAATATCTAGGAACATCTTCTAGAAATTTTTTATTTAAAACGTAAAGAGATTCGACGGGAGTAGTTATATTTGTTTTTCGCATCCCAAGATTCAGAACAAATTGTCGGATTGCTTCCGGGCGAATACCTCTATCTCGAAGAGATTGTAGCGACCATGTTCGCGGGTCATTCCAACCAACATAACTGCCTGATTTTACCTCTTTGGAGCCTTTTGATTTTGATATTTTTACACCTTCTATCGCAAAGTGTCCGTTATAGATACTCTCCGGGTTTTTCCAGCCAAGAATTTCACGAATAAAATCCTGAACTCGTGTTGACATCTGATGATCGATTCCTCTGAGCACATGAGTAACTCCAAGAAGATGGTCATCAATTCCCCACGAAAATTCCATAGAAGGATATACTCTGAATTTTGCTTTTGTTCTCGGATGCGGTCGGTCAGAAATTTTAAACATTACTCTATCTCTAAACGCCGGGTCAGGATCTTGCATATTTGTTTTTAGCCGAACGGTCATCGCTCCTTCTTTTGCTGTAAACATTTCCCCCCATTTTTCCATCTGCTTAATTGGTCCATGTTGTCTACATGAACATTCAATGCCTTTAACTCTCAATTCGTGCATTGTATCTTGGTCACAAGTACAAACGTAAAGATATCCCTTTTTTAGCATCTCCTTTGCATAGACATAATATTTTTCAGTTCGATCTGATTTGTATATTATTTTTTTATCATAATTGATACCGAGCCACTTGATTCCTTCTTCGATTAATTTGTAAGCTTCTGGTTCTATGGTTTTGACTTTTGAGCCAATTGTGTCATCCATTACGATTAAAAGTTTTCCGCCATACATTTTTACATATTCGTCATTGAGAATTGTTGTTCGAGTGTTTCCAATGTGCAAGGCTCCCGACGGAAAAGGAGCCATTCGCATTATGACTTTTCCCCTTTTTGCATCTGTCAATTCTTTTAACCCTTCTCTAATTTCTCTTTTGGAAGTTTTAGTATTAAGTTTTGAAAATTTCTTCTTTTGATTTTCTAATGAAAGTGCATTTATTTCTTTGATAATTTTTTGAATTGTTGGAATAATATTTTTTATTTCTGATTTTTCAAGCCCCTCTGAAAATAATCCTGCTAAAATAGCTCCCTGATTCGCTTTGCCATTATGCTTAATTGCGTTTTCAAGAGCGTAAGCCATTATCACTTCTTTGGTTATTTCTGTCATATCATATAAAAGAAAGCTTGGGTTTTAAATGTTACCAGCCCATCACTCCGACGGATGTATCTGATGGCTGGCTAATGTCAAGTTTTTTTTCTAAAAGTTCAATTCTGTTCTCGAGCTTGTATATTTTATTATCAAGATTCGTTATTTTTGTATCAACTTCTCTTTTGTTGTAACCTTCGGGTTCTATTGAAAATTCTGTTGAAGCGGGAGTGGATGAAGCTGATTCTGCCGAAGAGTCCATAAACCCAAAAAATTCTGTGTTTGATGAAGGCTGTGTTTTTTGTTTCGGTTTTCCATTGCTGCCTAATTCTACAAAGCCATCCTGATTTGTCGGAATTACAACATCATTTTTTGGAATTCTCACGATTCCTCTTTTCTGAAGCTCCCTCACATCAATCATCCTTTTTTTCTTTTTGAAAAACATATATAGTTAGAGATATTTGACTATATAAAATTTTGGAAGCGAAATAGTGAGATTTATATATTCTTTATTCCATGTTAAAATATGGGTGATGAAAAAGAGGAAGCGAGGAAATATTCTTTTCTTGACGATAATAATAGGGGGAAAGATATGAATTGGGCTATTGGGGAAGTTTTGACGAAAATATACAAACCCGGGGACCTAGCATCGATAGGAATGTATAATTTTAATAAGAGTAAATTTCAACCACTTTCGTCATACAAATTAAGTTATGATTCTCAGCAAAATCAGGTAGAGCCATCATACTATTGGCTGTTGGATTGGCTAGGAGAAAGAAACTGGGATTTGAGAAAAATAGTCGATAATTTTGTGGCATCTCCCGGCTCAGGACAATTTTCTGAGATGAACATGAAAGCAACAAAAATGCAGGAAGAA
This sequence comes from Candidatus Woesearchaeota archaeon, assembly GCA_964401675.1. Taxonomy (GTDB): domain Archaea; phylum Nanobdellota; class Nanobdellia; order Pacearchaeales; family GW2011-AR1; genus JAGVXH01. The sequence goes on from CAYNZD010000001.1 coordinate 28,498, forward strand.
GGAATGAAAATTCTTGGAGGACTGAACCAAGTTGTTAAATCAGTTCTGAATTTAATTTATGATTTAAAAGAATTTGAATTAAGGCTGGAGCATTATGATGATGTAAATTCGGAGGACTCAAATAAAAAGAAAGAAGGGATGTTGGCGTTGAAGCAAATTTGGCTAGACAATGTTGATTTGAAACGAGGGCGTGGCTCGATTCACCAGATGGCCGCTGAGCTTGGTTTTACAACGGTAAGAGAAGTTTTTATGATGGCGGATTCGCAGAAAGACTTAAAGAAAATGAACAGCGACGAAGAAGGAGGATTGATTAATGATCAAGTTTTGAGAATTTTGATTCCAAGGCTGAGCGAATTTTTGAAGTGGACTGATTATTCGGAGAGAGAACTAAGAAAGAGGTTTAGTATTGAGAAAAATTATCTGAAGTCACAAGTTGAGACGATTAAGTTGTATTCTGCTTGGATGAAACCATATTTAATTGCGGCAGAAAAATTGAGACAAAAGGGTTTTGATAATCATTCTGCTTTGGTTAATGCGTTTTCTACATCAATGTTTGAGTTGCAGCTATTTGGAAAACAGGAAGTATCCGTCGATGACATTAGGTTTCCTAATTATAATCCAAAAAGAAAATATTACAAAGTAATGATTATTGCAATTGAATTTCGAGGCCATGTTTCGCAAAGGGTGACACAGAAAGGTGATTATGGATTTGGAATGGGAGGTAAGATTAATATAGATTATGATTGCTATGCATTAAACGACGAAGAGTTGGCAACGGCGAAAAAATTAGTTGATGATGCAGATGTTGAAAAAAGTTTACAATTTTCTGGGGATATTGCTGGAGACGCACTAAAAGAATTGAAAGAAGATTTAGATTATTTTCTAATGAGTAAAGAGGACAAAGAAAAAGAAGAGGGGGAAATTCCGAAGAAGGAAAAGGCTCAGGATATTAATCCGTTTGCGGCTTTATTTGGATTGGGCAAAAAGAAAAAGAAAAAAACTGGACCTAAAGATGAAAAAATGATTTTGGAACCTGAAGACATAAAGAAAGATAACTTTGTTGAAAAGACAATGAGAGGCGAAGCAGCGGTAGGAGCTGCAGATTGGTTATATTTAGCTTATGATATTTACAAAAAAGCTCATCTTATGGCGTCGCCACCTAGAGAAGGATTTGATAGATTTGGTACTGGCGCTATTGGAGAATTAAAAGAAGGTGGCAATGTCAAATTTGGTAAGGCATTTAAGAGTAGAGATGCTAATTAGCAAGGTAAATAAAGTTTGTTTCTGTGAAATTATATGGCAAAAGATGAAGAAATAATTGAAGAACTTGATGAAAATAGCGATAGCGAAATAGGAGAGGAGAAAATAGAGGAGAGTGGAATTTTTGATGAGGATACTGATGAGTCTGAGCTGAATTTTGAAGAGGCTGATGAGAGTATTAGCGATTTTTCTATTGGAGATACAATTCTATCTTCAGCTTCGACGATGCAAATAAGACAATCACATAATTTAGAAGATCTTGCCGGCAAAGATAAAACAGAGGGTTCTGGATGGGATAGTTCTGGTGAAGTTAATGAGGAAGAAAAAAATGAAAGAGATTTTTATAATAATTCAAGTGGGAATCTTTATGAGGGGAGTCAAGGCGAAGGAAATTCATATCAAAATGGAAACGAAAATTTATATTCGGAGAAAAGCGATGGAAAGAATGCTTATGATTTTGAAAAAGTTAGTATTAAGAGTTATGACCAACTTAAAGATGAACGAAGGGGAAGTAAGTCTATGTTGGAAATTTCCGGATTTGAAGACAATGAAAAACAGAAACATAAAGAATTTACTCGTGATTTTGTTGCTTATGATGCAGATAAGGCGGCGTAGTTAATTTTAAATAATAAGATAAGTTTAGTTTCTTGGTGATGGCGTACAATACGACAAGTTATGAATCTATTTATGAAGGAGGTGCGAGTTCGCTTAGTCCCGATTATGGAAATTTTACTGGTTATCGGATGAGTGCAGCACAGTTGGGTTTTCCTGGGTCTCCACAAACAGCTAATCAGCTAGGAGAAACAATTAATGCATTGAAACAAGGAGTGAAGGCGTTTGAAGTTACAATGCTTACGCCTGATACAGCTGAAACAATTCCGACACAACATTTTAAGGAAATGAGAGCGCTAATGAAGCTCAGTGGAGTTAAGCCTTCGGTGCATGGCCCAATGATTGACGCGGCTGGTTTTGATGAGAAAGGTAATTGGGGTAATGGATTTGGGAGAGAAGATGCGGAAAGAAGAATGTTTGACACGATAGAGAAAGCTGCGATATTAGATTCAAAGGGAAATGTTCCCGTTGTTTTTCATTCTTCGGCGGGAGCACCGGGTGCGGAATTTAGACCGGGGAAAAAGGAATGGGGAGAGAAGGGAGACATTATGCAAAGGGGTGCAATGATTAATAGGGAAACTGGAGCGGCTCAGGGTATTAAAAGAGAATATAAACTTAGACCAGAAGCTCCTGGACTTTTAGATAAGGGCGGAGAGATTACTGGACGCGACGAGAAGGGAAGGTTGACTTATGAACATATAAAAGACCGTCCTGCGGGAGTTTTGTTTAGTGCAGAAGGTACTATTAATGCTGCAAATTTGGGTGATTGGGAAGGAAAATTAATGGAAGTTGCTCAGATGAATAAACACGCAGAAGAGATTATGGGATTGGCACATTTAAAATTAAGGGACTATGGTAATGCTTTTATTGACAAAGACGGAAGAATTGTTGATTTTAAGGAGGGCGAAAAGACGAGGAGAGATTTAAAACCTTTTAATGAAGATGCTGAGCAGGTTGATTCTTATAACAAGCTAAAGAGAGCAGATTTGTTTCTTGAAAATGCTGATTTGTCCTTTAAATCGGCTTTTCATCAAGCATATAAATATTCAGATAGTAATCAAAAAAAGAAATTAAAGAAATTGTCTGAGAAGTATGCTGACGATATAGATGCTGCCTCAAGAGCCATAAGAATGGGAGATAATATTGGAGTAGGCATATGGAATCCCGTCAAAAAGCATGAGGTCCTTACTGAATCTCTTAATAAGCTGAAAGAGCTTACCGACCCTAATTTAGGGGGAAAGCTTCCAAAAATTTACCAAGAGGCGAATGCTTTTGCGATGGATAAGGCGTCAGAAACTTTTGGGAATTTGGCAATGAAATCTTATAATAAGCTTGGTGAGAAGAAATCACCTGTTTTAGCTATTGAGCCGTTTCATCCTGGGGCGGGGCTGTCTAGTACTGATGATATGATTAAGCTAGTTAAAGAATCTAGGAAAAAATTCGCGAAACAATTAGTTGAAGATAAAAATTTCAACGAGGAGAGGGCGAAAAAAATTGCAGAAAGTAAAATTGGTGTGACATGGGATGTTGGCCATATTAACATGATTAAAAAATATGGATTTACAGATAAAGATATTGTGGAACAAACTAAGAAAATCGCACCCATGGTTAAACATATCCACCTGACTGATAATTTTGGTCATGCGGATACACATTTAGCTCCCGGGATGGGGAATGTTCCCATTAAGGATATTTTGGAGGAGTTGGAAAAGACGGGAAGACTTGATGAGATGAGAAAAATTACAGAGGCAGGGGCATTTGTTCAGCATTTTAAAAAATCGCCGCATCCTTTGACAATGGCTGCATTTGGTTCGCCGATATATGGGATGAAGTCTGCACCATATTGGAACCAGGTGATGGATATTCAGGGCTCATACTTCGGTGGATATGGAACCGTTAATCCTTCTCAGCATCATTCAATATATGGATCGGGATTTACTACAATGCCAGTTGAACTAGGTGGACAAATGCCTGGTGGACAATCTAGACTCAGTGGAACTCCGATGGCTTAGGAAATTTTTTATTTTCAATTAACTTTAAAAGTTATTAATTTTTTAGATGATAAGGTGACAATTTTTATTGTTGAATATTAAAATGGAAAATAAAAAAATAGGAAATCCAATATGGAATGTTATTAAAACAGAATGGAAATACTTGGGAGATCGGAAAAAGATTTTTGTTTTGTATATGTCTCTATTTGTTATAGCAGGAATAATAAATTTACTTAATCCGTTGGTAATTGGACTTATTTTTAATTCAATTCAGCAAACTATTGGTTCTGACGCAGAATTGAAAAAATTGATTTCTATGATTTTTTTACTTTTAGCACTTACAATTGGATTTTGGATTTTTCATGGAGCAGGAAGGATTCTCGAGGAGTTGACAGGTTTTCAGGTTCAAAGAAATTATACTAATTCGAAAATTAAAAGGATTTTAGAATTGCCGGTGAGATGGCATAAAGACCATCATTCAGGAGACACAATCGACAAAGTTAATAGAGGGAGAAATGCTATTGGTTCTTTTTCAGAGTCTGCTACTTTCTCAATAGTTTATGCAATTCTGAATATTTTTGGAGCTTTAATAATTTTGTTTTTTATAGATAAAAAAATAGCTATTTTTGCCATGGTATTTTCTTTTTCAGTTTTGTTTGCAATAATGAAAATTGATAAAAGATTATCTAGATATTATCAAAAATTGAATAAATACAGCAATAAGCTTTCTTCTGCAATTTTTGATTATTTAAGCAATATTATGACGGTTATTACTTTACGTTTGAAAAAAACGGTATCGCAAGAAATCGATGATAAATTTATGGCAGCATATAAAATTAATAAAAAGAGTTTATTTTTGAATGAATTTAAATGGGGGTTCGCAAGTATCTCTATCTCTCTCATGACCGTGTTGGCTTTAAGCTATAGGGCATATTCTGATTATTATAGTGGTGGAATAATTTTAATTGGAACTCTTTATATGTTATATGGCTATCTGAAAACAGTCGGAAATACTTTTTATGAATTTGCTCATTTGTATGGAACTATTATAAAATATGATGCAAGAATTCGGGGCGCATATCCAATTGACGAGGCGTTTGAAAAAATTGGAGAGGAATCCAATGGAAGATTGCCTTATGGGTGGAAAGAAATTGAATTGAAAAATTTAAATTTCAAATACGATCATTCTATTGAAAAGAGCAACCTTAAGGATGTTAACGTTAAATTTAAAAATGGGCAAAAGATTGCTTTAGTCGGCGAAAGTGGTTCGGGTAAAAGTACAATTTTGTCTATTATTAGGGGACTTTATCCCACTGACAAGGGAAGTGTTTATTTTGATGGCATGAAATTGAAGAAAGGTATCAATGAGCTTAAGCAAAGCGTTAGCTTGATTCCACAGGACCCTGAAATTTTTAATAATACAATTAAATATAATATGACAATGGATTTGAAAACCAGCAAGGAAGATTTGATGAAAGCTGTTAAAATGGCGAGATTTGGCGACGTGGTTAAGAGATTGGAAAATGGATTAGATACTAACGTTTTAGAAAAAGGAGTTTCGTTGAGTGGCGGAGAAAAGCAAAGACTTGCATTAGTTCGAGGATTACTTGCTGCAAGAAAAAGTGATATTGTTTTATTGGACGAGCCAACGAGCAGTGTAGATAGCTTGAATGAGATGAAAATTCATGATAACATATTTAAGGAATTTGAAGATAAAACAATTATATCCTCGATACATAGGCTTCATCTTCTTGATAAGTTTGATTATATTTATATGTTTGAGCAAGGAAAAATAATAGCAGAAGGAAATTTGGAAGAGATTAAGAAAAATATAAAGTTCATGTATATATGGAGAAAATATGGGGCAGGAAGAAAAAAATAGGGCAAAAATTTATAACAACCTTTATAAAATATAATTGCTACTAATTATTAGTAAAAGATGGTGAAGAAAATAGCTAAGAAAGCAAATAAAAGCGTTGGAAATTTTGCGCATCCTAAATCGAAGAAGCCTAAAGTGAATTCTGGAAAAAAAGTGGAGTCAAAATATATAACGAAAACTATGAAAAAAGAAGTGCCGACTTTGGCAATTGCGGGCGAGCGTGAAATTGCTTCGGATTTTGCAATAAAAGTTTATGATAAATTTGATCAGATGATTAAATCAATTATTTTGTTTGGGTCTTCGGCAAAGAAAGTTGCGACTGCGGGTTCCGATATTGATATTATTATTATTATTGACGATGTTTCGGTGAGATGGGATCAAAGTTTAATTGCTTGGTATCGCGAAGAACTTGGGAAAATAGTTAAAGCAAATCCCTATGCTAAAACATTGCATATTAATACAGTTAAGTTGTCTACGTGGTGGGACGATATGATGAGGGGAGATCCGGTTGTAATTAATATTTTAAGATATGGAGATGCACTAGTTGACATTGGAGGATTTTTTAATCCGTTGCGAATTTTATTAAAAGAAGGCAGAATTCGTTCTACCCCTGAATCAATTTATACATTGTTACAGAGAGCGCCAGGACATCTTACTAGAGCAAAGCAATCAATGCTTGCAGTTGTTGATGGGCTTTATTGGACGATGGTTGATTCGGCACATGCGGCTTTAATTGCTGCAGATGTTATGCCATCTTCTCCCGAGGCAATTCCAGAAGTTTTAACTGAAAAATTTGTTAAGGAGAAAAAGCTTGATAAGAAATATGTTGATTATTATTCTGAGATTCACATAGTTGCCAAAGAAATTATTCACGGCAAAATGACCTCTGTTAAAGGTAGCGATTTAGATAATTGGTTTGAGAAAACGGATGATTTCTTGGGAGAAATGGCAAAATTAGTTGATTCTTTAATTGATAGCAAGGAATAGTAGAGTAGACGCCTCAAGAAAATTTTTATATTTTATTTAACAAATATTAATATGAGAAATAAAAAAATTGTGATATTACTGGAAATTTTGTTTCATGATAGCTAGTTCGTCAGCCTCATCCTTAAATGCTGTGGGAAATATTACGCAACTGGAAATATAACTTTAAGTCAGAAAATAGTTTTTAGCCCTGGAGAAATAATCGATAATGTCCTTAATGGTTTAGTTAGAGTTATGGGAGGATTGAATGTTATAAATAGTTCTGGAAATAGTAAATTTTTTGGAAATGTTACTTCTGGAAATGTGGGGATAGAAACTTCGGAGCCGAATGAAACTTTGCATGTGCAAGGTACAGACCCTGTTTTTGTAACTGGTGGAAAAATAACCTATTCTTATTAATCAAAAGTAACAACATTTAAAAACAAAAAACACAATATCTAGTTATGACAGAACACAAAAGTAATTCTGAAGAAAAATCGGTAGAACAAAATTTAGAGAAAGATTATAAATCAAAAACTGAAAGCTTGCCAGTATCAAATCAAATCGATGATGCATTAAAGAAAAAAATGAATATAACGCAAAAAGATATTGAAAAGTTCAAAACAGAATTTCTGAAAAAATACAAATCGGCCGAAGCTATGGGCATAGTTCCTGCGCAAGCCGCAGAAAAAATAGAAGAAGAATATGAAATTTCTGAAGAAGATGCAAAAAGAAAGCTAATACATCTCGTAGTATTTATTCCAGAAAAACAATTCAAAAATATAGCGCAGATTCGATTAGACGCGATATCAACAGCAAAAAAAATCAACGACAAATTTTGGATACATGTAATGACACCGGTTGACTATTGGAACTTGGGTCTTGATTCAAAATTCGAAGTAATGGAAGCAATAGCAATGTCCTATCCAATTATGGATAAGGGCATCTTGAGCCATATACGGGTTGCCCAAATTCACAAATCTCTTGTTTTAAAAAAATTCGAAAAATATGTAACATCTTATGTAATTGGTGGTTCATTAACGACGGGTACAACAAAAAAAGATTCAGATGTAGACGTTTTCATAGTTATCGACGACACAGACGTAAAACGAATGCCAAGATTAGAACTTAAAGAAAAACTTCGAGGTATAATTTATTCTTATATTCAAGAAGCAGAAGCAATTGCGGGTGTGAACAAAAACACGTTGAATGTTCAGGTTTATTTAATAACAGAATTTTGGGAAGCAGTAAAAGATGCTCATCCCGTAATGTTCACATTTATTCGAGACGGCATCCCATTATATGACAGAGGTACGTTTCTTCCATGGAAATCTTTATTACGAATGGGGAAAATCAAACCAAGCCCAGAAGCAATTGATATGTTTATGTCTTCAGGAAATAAACTCAAGGAAACAATAGAAAAACGAATCTTTGACGTTGCAACGCTGGATTTATTTTGGGGAATTTCAACACCAACTCAGGGATTATTAATGCTTTACGGACTCGCTCCACCAAACGTTTACGAAACTGTAAAGCAATTCAGAGAAGTTTTTGTAAAAAAAGAAAAATTAGTTGAACAAAAATATGCAGATATTCTCGAAGAAATTGTTATTAAAGTTTGGAAAGCATACGAACATGGAAAAATTAAGCCAGGAGACATAGATGGCAAAAAGCTCGACCAATTATCCAAAGACGCCTTAGATTATATTAAAAGATTAAAAGAATTAAGAGAACAAATTGAGAAACGAATTCAGGAAAAATCAATAGAGCAAATTTATAATGATGTTTTTGGAATGTTGGGATCGTTACTAAAGAAAAAGTCCGAAGTGGAAATATTGAAAAAATTCAACGAAAAACTAATTCAAGAAGGACGTTTTCCTCCAAGATTTTTGGATAATTTAAAATTAATTTCTAAAACAAAGAAGAATATTTCAAAAATCAAGAAAGGTATGAAAAAAGATAATCTAACATTAAAACAAAGTCAGGATGTTGATAATGCGAGAAAACTAGCAATGGAAATTACGACAGCGCTAGTGGAATACAGCCAGCGATGCGAATTGGCAGTATTAAAAAAATCACGATTCTTGATTGAAGGCAAAGATACAAGTGCGGAAATTTTCTTTCTTTCAAGCACTTTTATAGTTCAAGGTTCAAAAATTCAAAAAATATTCGGTGAAAAATTGATAAAATCAAATTCAAAAGAATTACAAGAACAACTTGAAAAACAAAAAAACAAAAAAACAAAAATTGATTTTGAATCTCTTGAAATTCTCAAAAAAATATTCGGCAAATTTGATTTAGTTTATTAAAAGATTAAATTTATAAAGCAATTTTTCGGACAACTAATATGGTTACTGCAAAGGTTATCCAATTTCGCAGAGGGCGAAAAAATTATACTCCTAGACACTTCCTTCTCGAAATTCCAGGGATTGATTCTCGAGAAAAAGCAAAAGAATTCGTTGGCAAAACAGCTAATTGGAAATCCCCAGGCAAAGAACCAAAAATAATCACAGGTAAAATTTCTTCAGCGCATGGTGGAAATGGCGTTGTCCGAGCAATCTTCGAGAGAGGTTTGCCAGGTCAAGCAATCGGCACTGATGTTGAGGTAAACTAAAATGGCATTAAGAAAGGCATCGGCATACAGCAAGCGTTACGCAAGACCCTACACGCGTAAGTCCAAAAAACGAACTAAGTCTTATATTAAAACGGTTCCAAATTCCAAAATCGTAAAATTCAAAATGGGTGACCTCAAAGGTTTTACAGAGGAAAAATATCCTATTCAACTTCATGTAATCTCAAAAGAAAATTGTCAAATTCGGGACAATTCAATTGAAGCAGTCCGGCAGTTTTTAAATCGTTTTCTTCAAATTAAAGTTGGAAAAGAGTTTTATTTAGAGGTGAAAATTTATCCACACCATATACTAAGGGAAAATAAAATGCTTACTGGAGCAGGAGCTGACCGTATGCAAACGGGTATGAGTCGGTCTTTTGGCAAAACAATTGGTCGAGCAGCGTTAGTAAAATCAGACCAAGTACTTTACATTGTAGGAGTTAAAAATACAAAAGCAGAAACAGAAGCAAGAAAATTAATCAGATCTATAAAGGCGAGATTAGCATGCAAGGTCACAACAAAAACTATTAAAGCTTAACTTATGGAAAGCACATTTTTTATTCTAGGCAGAAACCCTAAGCTATCGAGAGCAGAAGTCCTCGAATTTCTGAAGTCCAGAAACATAAAACATAAAGAAATTCTATTCGAAAAAAACCTTCTAATTATAGATACCGAAGAAAAATTTAATATCCAAGAATTTGGCGGAATAATATGGCTCGGACAAATAAATTTTGAAGGAGAATCTCAAGAATTCGAAAAATATATTGGACTAAATGAAATCATCCCAAGCGACAAATTCTCGTATGCCATATTTGGCAATCAAGATACACAAATTCTAAAAGACAAGTTCAAAAAAGAAAAGAAAAAAGCAACAATAAAACATGGACGGAAACAAATTAAATTTCAGGATGGTGAAAAACACGAACTTCCATCAGCAGATTTTTATATTTTTTATCACGAATATAAGGATACAATTTATTTCGGTATAGTAACGCAATCTTATGACAATACAGAAATAAAAAACCGTGACATGAATAAACCTGTCAGAAGAGAATCCCTCGCGATTTCACCTAGACTTGCAAAAATATTAATTAATTTATCGGGAGCAAAACAAAACGATTTATTTTTAGATCCTTTCTGTGGTGTAGGCGGTATACTTCAAGAAGCACTCTTGAAAAAAATAAACGTTCATGGAATAGACAAGGATAAATCTGCCACAGAGGATGCCAAAATAAATATAAAATGGCTCAGCTCTCAATATAACATAAAAAATGCCCATAAAATTGAAAATAATAATTCCAAAGATGCTCCAAACTTACAATTTGATGCAATCGCAACCGAAACGCCACTTGGGGAAGTTCTTAGAAAAAAGCCAAATGACAATCAAGCAAAAAAAATCATCTTAGATTTTGAGAGCCACATTATTCCAATTTTAAGACGATTAAAAATAATAAAAAAACCACTTGCAAAAATTGCCATAACACTTCCGACAATCAGAACATTTCACGCAGATGCTGAAAAAATTGCTGAAAAAACTGGATTAAAAATTTATACAAATCCAATATTAGAATCTCGTCCTGACCAATACATCTCCAGAGACATCATGGTTTTTCAATAATTTAGTTACTCCTTTAAAGACACAACAAAACAAAACCTTTATATACCCAATTTAACGTATTTTCATATGGAAAACCCTAATGAAAGTGGAACACCTTTAAGCACATGGAATACCTCTAATGAACTTGGTTCTCTAGGCAAAGCAAAAATAGATTCCCTCAAGGACATTGTTTCAGAAATTGAAAATATGATTGGAGAAAGAACTATCCTTAGTTCAAAATTTGTCAAAGAAGGCGAAAACATGAAAGTAAAAATTCACAATTTTCTTTTAGAGAACGAGCCAAAAGGCGAAAACGATTCTGAGTTTACACGAGAAAGAGCTGAATTACGAAAAAAGCAAATTGAAATCTCAGAACTTCAACTTAACGAAAAAATAGGATGCTGGAGAGATATTTCATTATTGAAAAAAGAGCTTCGAGAAAATAATAAAGAATTAAATGAAAAAGAAAGCCGAATAAAAATGTTCGGAGAAATTTTGAAAGAATAATAAATAAAATTTCACGATGAGACAACAAACATTAACCATAGAAGAAATTTGCAACAAGCTTAGACCTTTCTTTGAGAAAAAAATTGACGAGATGTATTTTCAGTATGCCATGGCAGATAGCCGAGAAGAAAAAGAAGAAATCGCGCATATTTTGAATATGCTTTATCAAAAATACTTAAATCAACTATTGGATAAAAGTGTCTTACTAGAACCCCCGAGGAAAGAATTGATTGATGGAACATATAACCTTGCAACAATTAGTTATGCGGGAAGAAAGCTTTTTGATTTTTCATTAAGAGAGCAGGATTGGCCGCGACACATTTGCGTTACAGGCATGTCTGGTTCCGGAAAAACAACTTTCGCATTCAAAATAATTGAAGCTCTGAATAAGCACAATAAACCCTATTTAGTTTTTGATTGGAAAAAATCCTTTCGGCCACTTTCGGCAGAGAATAATTCAATTATGACTTTTACCGTCGGCAATGAAAAAGTAACCAACCTATTCAAGACAAATATAAATCAGCCACCTAAAGGGGTAACTCCAAAAGAATGGATTAATGTTTTATCCGGCCTTTTAACTGAAAGTTTCTCCGCATCGTTTGGCGTCCATAAAATAATTTTAGAAACGTTAGATCAAGCATTCAAAGAATGGGGAATTTATAGTGGATCAGAAAATTATCCAACATGGAATCACATTAAATGGAAAATGGAAGAAAAATTAGATAAAGCTAAAGGCAGAGAGGCAGGATGGATGGAATCCGCATTAAGAATTGCGACCGTAATGACTTTCGGAGAATTCGGAAAAACAATGAACTATAAAGGAAACAATAGTTTCACAGTTGAAGAACTACTAGACAAAAAAGTAATTATGGAATTAAATTCTCTGGGTGGTGTAGAAAAAACTTTTTTTTGTGAATTTATCTTAACTTACATCTACAAATTAAAAAAAGCAATGCCCAATGAAATGAATCATGGATTCGACCACGCGATTATCGTCGACGAAGCACATAATATTTTCTTAAAAAAACCAACGAGTTTTTCCAACGAATCTACAACTGATATGATATATCGAGAAATGAGAGAATATGGAACAAGTCTTATTTGTCTCGACCAACATATTTCAAAAATCTCTGATACAGTCAAAGGCAATAGTGCATGCCATATTGCATTTCAGCAACAGCTGCCTCAAGATATTCGAGATATAAGCGACATTATGAATCTTGGAGAAAACCGGCAATATTTTTCTCAACTTCCCGTAGGAAATGCAATTGTGAAACTCGCAGAAAGACACACCTCGCCTTTCTTAATAGAAGTTCCATATGTCGAAATGCGAAACAAAAATATAACGGATGAATATATCAAATCCAAAATGCAAATGACGACACTTGGTAACGATTATAAAAAAAAAGTAGACCCGAAATTCAACAAAGCGATAGAAGAACCCATATTAATTGAGCCAGTATCAACCGATGCTGGACCAATCGGCACTTCGAATAATCTAACAGAAATACAGCAAATATTATATGATTTTATTACAGCCCATTTAGAAGCTGGTATGGAATTAGAAGAAATTGAAAAAACTTTAGAAAAAAGTAAAGAACAAGGAAACTACACAACTTCGGACATAATATACACTATTAACTTGATTTTTGAAAATCAATTAACTCTATCGCCTCAAAATTTAAAAATAAATGAAAATAGTAATTTAAGTTTAGATGAAAAAAATTTTACGGAATTTCTTCAGAAAAATCCAAAACATATTCTAAGCACAACTGAGCTATATTTACAATTGGGACTTTCAGCAAGGAAGGGAACAATGGTAAAAAAAGGATTAGAAGAAAAGGAATTGATTAAAATCGAAGAAATAAAATATAACAAAGGTTGGAAAAAAATAATTAGACCATCCAATTAATTCACATTCACACAAACAAAACAAAAATCCACACAACAAATACAACAAACAACAAACAACAACAATTCAATACATAAATATTGAATTCAGCAACTCGCCAAAAATAAGTGGATAAAAACAAAAGAACGAAATACCTTCGCAGAAAATCAAAAAATCTGTGGAATAAGTTAATTCGAAAGAAGGAAATATTAGACTTGTCTTTAAGAAAGTTTCAGATATATGGTGGAATATCTTGATTATGAGGTATTTCAAACTAATTATTAGAAATAATTAACTAACAAAGGGGGAACTAAGAGATGAAGAAAATATTTGTCATTACAATTATTATGTTAACTATAGCATTTTCTTTCAGCAACCCGGCATTGGCAGAAGATTTAAGCGGGTATATCGGAACTTCAATATTCCCGGTAAACGACGAACACGATACCAATGGGACGGTTGAAGGATACGCGGAATATGCGCGCAAAAACTTTTTTGTTTCCGCAGAAGGAGAATTTTGGATTACAAACAACGTGCCAGAAAAGACAAGAACGGACAACTCCTACATTACAGGAACAAGTTTCGGCACATTCGGTTATTTGTCCGATGTTCAACTTGGTATAGGATATAAACTGCCAAAAGGTTTTGATATAAGGTTAATTTATCGAAACCAGAGGTGGTATACCGGCTATGAAGGAGATTCGACGGGGATACAAGTCCGATGGAATTTTGGGAAAAATTAAACTTTAAAATAAGAGAGAGGAGGGCAAAAACACAACTCTATCAATTAGGGGAGGGAAAGAAATCTTTACATTAATTCTTTCCTTCCATGGACTTAACAATAAACTAACAGGAAGGAGTTTATTTATGGCGAGAAAAAGGAAGCCGTCAGGAAAAGGAGGAAATAACATTTGTCCTAGATGTGGAAAATACAAAGCCTCTAGGCAAGACATATGTACGAAATGTCAACGAAATAAATAACAGAAAGGAAGAAATTATGGCAAACGGGAAAGGAAGAACGTCCCCAAGAAACAACAAAAAGAATCGGCATTTCTGTGACTATTGTGGAAGGCCCAAATCTCCAGAAAATGAGATGTGTAAAAGATGTGTAAAAGAAAGAAAGAAAGAAATGGAAAATTATTAAGCTATCACCAATTTCACTTACTCAAAGAATAAGGAGCTTAGAAATGCCTGTAGATGCTAAAAATATTTCACTGGGAGTTAAAAAAATGGAAGATAGTCTTGTTGGAAAAATTGACGAGAATAGAAGAGGGGAGGGGAAGGAAGATAAAAAGGTGAAAAAAATAAAGAAAAGAAAAGAAGATGGAAAAACCAATCACAGAAGAACGTAATAAAGTTTTAACGCAATAATGCAAAGAGACAGAAAGGTTCTGTTATTTCACCTTTCTCTAAACAGAATCTTTCTGTCCCACCGAAAAGAAGAAGAATGAGAGGAGGAAATTTATGTCGTCGAAAAAGAACAGAATAGTTATAATAACAATAACAGCTATTGCGATTATACTTGCCTTCGCATTTACAATCATGTGCATTGGCATGATCCCAGAATTAAATTCACTTTTTGATTTAGAACAAATCGAAAAGAATCTAAAAACATTTTAGGAGGATAAACTCATGACGAGAAATAAAGCACTGCTTGGCTGGATCGCTTTTGTAGTCCCAACAACAATAGGGTGGCTAGTTCTTGAAACTGATTCAATACTGTATTTTCATTTTAACCACATATGGGAGATGATTGAAAGATACAGAACACCAGGACCATACCAATGCATTTTCGATCAAGAATTGATAATATCAACAGGAATCTTTCTGATGATATTATTTTCCGTAGTTACCTCCATGATAATGTGTATTAGGAAAGAATAAAAGCCAGGAGGGGATTAGTCATCAATTCAAAAAAGAGTTCGCTTTAGACAGGAGCTCTTTCAATTCTAAACCAATTTAATTTTAAGAGGAGGATATTATGGAAAAAAAAGGGGTTCACATAGACATAGAGGAATACGAAGACAAAGAAAGACTATCGTTGACCTTAATGGCCATCGGAATGATTATGGGCGCAATGATAGTAATAATATCAGCAATTCTGGCGTTTGGTGCATTTGTGGCGGAAGGAGATTATGGCTATGCAATAAAGTCTGTGAGTTTTCTCCCTATACCTATTTGTATTTTTTTAATCGGATATTTTCGAATAAAAAGAATGGGGAGGGAACTATCTGCGAGTGCTTTCGAAAAGAAAAATGAAAAAGAGTGGAAGGAATTTGAAAAGACTGTCTCCGAAGATTGCAAAAAAGAAGGGAGTGAGCACGTCGGAGGTGGATGCAAATGCTAACAAAACTAGCCTAACCCAAAAAAAGGGCTCGCTTCCGATTGGAGCTCTTTCAATTCTAAACATTTTTTTCTTCAAAGGAGAAAAAATAATGAAAAAGTTATCTTTAGTTTTAAGTATAGTAATTGTTGCTGTTTTTGGATTGAATCAAGAAGCTTCTGCCAGAGAAGATCAAGAAGCATTTTGGATCTATTTTACACAAGATAAAAATATAAGTAATTTAAACACACAAACATCGGCACAAAAAGGATTACTGGAAAAAGCAGAAAGGGGTATTAATTCCATTGGAAAACACCAAAAAATAGCTCACGCTCCCAATGCATATAAAAAAATTGGTATTGAAATGTATCAAAAACATGACACCTTGTCTATAGACTATGTCATACTGCCTCCTCGAGAATTTAACAACAGAATCTCCATTCATGAACAGATATTTAGAGAGAGTATCGCAGAAACACATGTGTACATTGTGCTTCCAAAATATATTTTTCCAATTCTCAGAAAACAACGAAGTATTATAACAAGCAACAACCGTCAAATTGAATTTTTAGATATGGTATCTCCTGAAACAACCAACCTATCTAAAATATTAGAAAAATATAATTCAATAACAGGAAACACTCAGAAATCTCAAGAAAATTATTCTTCTAGTATGGAAAGGGCATTTGATGGAACTCTTGATTTAATGGGAAAATCTGGAAAAATTGCAAAGTTTGTAAAAAAATTCATCAAATTGGGACTTGAAAAAGGGGAGAAAGAAAGAGTTCAATATCTTAGAGAAAAATATGGTTCTAATTACCAGGTCTATCGGATACCATTTCATGCATTCAAGAAAGTAAACCTCAAGCAGATTAATATAGGAAGAGCCAATTCTATCTCCCTGTATTCTTCCAAGAAACCAGTGAAAGAAAAAATGTTTATAGAAATCCCTCGCATGACTTTTGAAATTGATGTTAAGGGTGCTGCAAGAAAAGCGAGTATCGAAGGATTAGCTTATGAAATGATGATTAAACCTGAATTTGTCAAAATAACCAATATTCCAACTGTAGTAACAAAAAAGAAATCTAAAAAATTCCTCCATCGAGATACACTTATGAATCGTAATAAATTTAATGAAGAAGTTAAAAAATATGTAGAATCAGGAGAATTATTCAAATCAGTATATAATAATGTTGGCAGGATTCTCTGGTTTGAAAAAATAAACGATGGCAAATTTCTTGTAGCTGTAGAATATAAAAGAGGTGGCGGAATACAATATTGCGAAGTACGCTCATTTTATTTCCCTCTTCCTAATGATCTGGAATTTATTTCTGAACTCAAAAAAATACGTGGCATATCCTACTTGTCTCCAAAAGCAATCGAGGAGGAGCGACTCAAAGCTTTTGGGTGGATAGTTTTTGAACAGCTTCGAAAACATGGCAATAAGGGATATATATGGGGCAAAGGATGCGCCTTTAAAAAAAATTACAATACGGGCAAATATGAATGGAGTTTTCCACATAGTCCTAGGTCTTCTCTGAATGCCATAGCCAAAGAAGGAATAGAATCCTATAGGCGCATGTCTGATAAATATCGTAAAAGCCTCCTTGGAGAAGCAGAAAAAATTTGCTTAACAAGCCCGCTTAAAGAACTTTCACGAGACTATCGGATATCAATGTATAAGCGCATTGATAATGCCATAGGAAATACTGTTGGTATTGTAGCAACATATATCCTAAAAGGTCGTAATGGCACACATATGGAATTGAGGGGAGATGATACATTTTTAATAAAGAACAGAAAAACTATCAATGGAAAGTACAGAATAGAAGCAAGTGGTATTGTATTCATGGTAAACAATAGAACCATAAGAAGAAATTATGGCGTTGAATTTGTTATAGGTCCTGAGGACAACCGTTGGACAAGAACAGATTAACTAACCCAAAAAAGAGCTCGCTCCCACAGGAGCTCTTTTCCAACCTTTTTTATTTGTCCCAACCTATATACTCTAACATACTATATTCAAACATATATATTAAACATCATACTAAATTCCTATACCAATTCAAAATACAACAACAGCATGCCCAACCAATAATAGAAATAATCTGGGAGGGTTACATTTATATATTCTCTCCTCTAAAAAAATATATGGGTGATGAATATATTGCATGGCTTTCAAATATTTCTAAAAACGATTTAAATCTTATGGGAGGAAAGGGATCAAACCTAGGAGAAATGTTTAACGCAAAATTTCCAGTTCCCCAAGCATTCGTAATAACAACTAAGGCATTTTTTTATTTTCTTAAACAAGCAAAAATAGAAGACGAAATAAAATTAATCCTAAACAAAATAGATGTTGATAATACAAATGATCTCGCCAAAAAAGCAGAAGAAGTTCGAAATATAATAATCAGCGCAGAAATACCAAAAGATTTAGAGGACGAAATTCTCGAAGCATACGACCATTTTAATGTTGACCTTGCGGGGCTCGAAGGTTCGCCCGGAGCATTAGCAATTTTAAAATCTGCACGAGAACCTCTTTTCGTTTCGGTTCGTTCATCCGCGACAGCAGAAGATCAAGCCGATGCATCTTTCGCAGGACAACAAGATTCTTTTATTAATGTAAAAGGCAACACTGAATTAATCGAAAAAGTAAAACGATGTTTCGCCTCAATTTTCACTGCACGTTCAATTTTCTACCGAAAGAAAAAAGGATTTAACAAGCTAGTAGGTATTGCGGCAATCGTTCAAAAAATGGTAAATTCTGATAAATCGGGGGTAATCTTTTCGCGGAATCCTGTCAAAAATAACGATGAAATTTTGATTGAAGCTGTTTTTGGACAAGGCGAAGGGATTGTATCCGGAAAAATAAAGCCAGACCAATATATTTTGACAAGGGAGCTAGAAATCACAGACAAAAAAATACCAAACAAAAAAATTGCAATCGTTAGAACCGCAGGAGGAGAAACGAAAACAATTCAATTGACACCTGAAAAATCAAATAGCCAAGTTTTGAAAACATACGAACAAAAACAATTAGCAGAATATGCAATCAAACTCGAAGAGCACTACGATAAACCGCAAGACATAGAATTTTCAATTGAGAATGAAAATATTTACATCTTACAGACTCGACCGATTACAACTCTAAAGGAACCAACGGGTGAAGAAGAAGCGGACCTAGACGGACAAGTATTAACTGAGGGAATGGCAGCATCGCCTGGAATTGCATCAGGAATTGTAAAAATTATACATTCTATGGATGATTTAGGAAAAATAAAACAAGGAGATATTTTAGTTACGACGATGACAAACCCTGATATGGTTGTAACAATGCAAAAAGCGACGGCAATCGTGACATCAGAGGGAGGGGTAACGGCACACGCGGCAATTGTATCCAGAGAAATGGGAATACCTGCAATCGTCGGAGCACAAGATGCACTTGAGGTTTTAAAGGATGGCGATGAGGTTACAGTCGACGGATTTCATGGAAAAGTATTTGCGGGGAAAGCCGAAAATAAATCAGTAGAAATATTACCGATTGTTGACACAAAGACAAAAATTAAAGTTATGGTCGACCTTCCTCAATTTGCCGAGAGAGCCGCAAAAACACAAGCTGATGGGATAGGATTGATTAGATTAGAGGGATTGATCGCAACTGCAGGCAAGCATCCAATCGCATATGAAAAAGAAAAAAAATTAGATGAATATCAAGCAATGCTAAAAGAAGGTTTGGGTAAAATAGCAGAGACTTTCATTGGCAAACCAATTTGGGTTAGAACTTCAGATATTCGAAGCGATGAATATGCAAATCTTAAAGGAGCACCAGAAGAAATCGAAAAAAATCCAATGCTTGGCGACCATGGAATCAGATTCTCATTAAAACATCCAGACATCTTAAAAGCGGAATTATTAGCAATTAAAGAGCTTGCGGACAAAGGACATAAGTTTGGAGCAATGTTTCCACAAATTATCTCGGTTGATGAAGTTAAACAGACAAAAAAAATCTTCAACGAATTGAAAATTGAAAACGTCCAATTCGGAGTTATGATAGAAACACCTGCCGCAACAATTTTAATTAAAGATATCTGCGAAGAGGGAATTGATTTCATTTCTTTCGGAACAAATGATCTAACACAATATACACTGGCAATCGATAGAGGTAACGAAGATGTTCAGAATATTTACGACGAAATGAATTGGGCGATTTTAAAACAAATCTCGCGAGTAATTAGGGAATGTAAAAAGCAAGGCGTGGAAACCTCAATCTGTGGGCAAGCGGGTTCCAAAAAAGAAATGGTGAAATTCCTAGTAAATTGTGGGATAGACTCGATATCTGTAAATGCCGACGCCGCAAAAGAAATTTCTGAACTAGTACAACAATTAGAAAATCCAAATTCTCAACCTCCCGAAATAACAAAACCAGCCATTGAGCCACAAGTAGCAAAGTCAGTCCCAGAGACTCAAAATAAACCTATCTCCGAAAATCCATCTCCGAAAATCCAAATTGAACCAATTGATAACAAAGAAGAAATTGAGAAAGAAATTGAAGAAAGAAAACAAGATGACAATGAAGCCATGAAAGAATTAGAAAATCCAGAGCCAACCGAAGAAATTTTAACAGGACCAGAAGAAAAAACTGAAGCTACAGAAGAACCAAAAAAAGAAGATATTTTTGATTAATTATGCTCTTTGCGTTACTCCTTGAAAGATACAACAAGTAGAAAGATTTATAAACTCTAACTGCCTAAAGAAAACATGGCATTAGAAAATATTGTAAACGGATTAAGAACTGGTGGAGAAAATTCCAAAGTTAATTCTAAATATAATTCTGGAACACTTGTTTCTACAGACAAATATCTTATTGATTTGGAGGGAATAAATATAAGAACAGACGAGGGAGTTTATAATTATGGGAAATTGATGGGGAAGCCAACAGGCAAAGTTTTCCGTGAAGAAATGGCTTCTGAATTAGAGCGAACAAAAGAATATGTAGTCGAAATATTTGGAAGCTATGTTTCAAAACATCTTAAATCAGCAATAAATGAATTAAGCGAAAAAGGAAAAACAGAGATGGGATATAAATTCTGTTCAGGAATTGAATCGGGAGATAAAAAATATGACAGTGTAAGAAGTATAGTTTCCGATGCAAAAAAAACAATTGAAGAAATTCAACGATATCCGGAAGCTTATGTAAAGCAAGAAAAAGAAAAGGCTTCACATTTTATGGAAGGAATTATTGCAAAACATACTAATGAAACACTTCAAATAGATATGCTATGTGCACAAAAAAGAGCTATGAGAGCAATTGGAGAATATGGTTCTACAAAATTCGCAATTGATACACACGATCACTTGAAAACATTAGAAACTGAATATACCGCAGAAACTAAAAGACTCGATAGAGTAGAAAAAGAAATGACAGAAGCTAAACCATATCTCTATGCAGACGAGTCCGCAAAATATTTCGCAAAAATAGAAAAAGAAAGAACGGAACTCAAAAAAAGAGCAGAGCAGTTTAAGACACTTCCAGAATTAACAGGAACAATTGTTCAAGAAGCTATTGAGACAATTATGAAAAAGAAAGAAGAAAAATCCGAGAAGGCTTCTAATTAATTTTTATTTTATTGAAATTGTATATATCATTGCTTTTGTTCTAATAGTGCTAATCTGTTTAATATTTTTTGATTTTTGAGTTCTTTATTCTCTGCCCTTAACTCAAATATATTTACCTAATTTTTTCTGCCAATTGTAATATCTTACATTTAATTTCTATTCCTTATCAACCTATCTTGAATAAAAAACATCCGTTTTGCAATATTCGCGGCATTACCGGCGCCACTTTCCTCAAGCGCTCTGAATATCTCTCTCGCTTTTTCTATCTTATCCATCACAAATTCTCCTCATTTAATTCCACTCCTTTCTCCTCCAGAAAAGCCATCACGGCACTATCAACAAAATTCCT
Organism: Candidatus Woesearchaeota archaeon; assembly: GCA_964401675.1. Lineage (GTDB taxonomy): Archaea > Nanobdellota > Nanobdellia > Pacearchaeales > GW2011-AR1 > JAGVXH01. Next base: position 50,100 of record CAYNZD010000001.1, read on the forward strand.
CTTCGACGGAAACTCTATTTTAATTTTCCTATCAGAAATAAAATTCTCAACCTCCTCATCCAACCACCGACTAACCCTAACCGCCGTGTCATTTCTTTCAACAGAGGAGATTACCATAAATGTACTAATGGTTACCTTGCCTATATAAATGTTCTGATTTTAAAATTTAATTTTAATCTTTGCCTTAAATGAAAGAATCCAAAGAACCTAGTTTCAAAGAGCCTGCCTTCTTAGCTAATTTTTTTCTAGTCTTAGAATGAATACATCTCCTATCAGATTCATCTTGAAAAATACTAATTTCTAACTTTTTATATTTATCATGTTTAAAAGGATTCTCTTTAAAAAATAGAATAGCCCTCCCAGGAACAGGATAAAGATTAGAAGAAGGACAAATAACCGCGGGATCATCAGAATTACTAATAAATCCAGGAAAGTCTCTCTTAAAAGAATAAGAAACCTTTTCTTCCCGAAGAGGAAAAATCATTAAATTAGAGCCATAAGACCTACTATAAAAACGATTCAAATTAGTAAAACATCCGCCAAGCGTAACTAGCCTTTCACTTTCAGAATCGACTCTTAAAATATACTTATATATTTTATCTTTAATTTCTTCATTATCATAACTACGTTTCGATTTGACCCAATGATCAAGCACATTACTTCCTATTAACCACAATTGATTCAACTCTTCTAAATATTTAACTCTGAAAACATTCTCCATAAAAAACAAAACAAAAAATTAGTTAAAAATAGTTATATTCTATAAACTATATATCAGAGTTAAAAAAAATAAAAATAACTAATTACCACGCAACATCTTTCGGCTCACGTATCACATACTGAATCTCGCCCTGCAATTCATAAATCTCAATCGACGATTCAATCTGGTCATCAAAATACCGAACCTGATATTCCCTATCATTTTCAGGATTAAAAATTTCAACAACCATCTCCTTCATGTCTCCATGGTCTTGAAGTAAAAATTGCTTATCTACTTTCATCTCTTTGCCATTAATAAAAAAACTGTCTCCTTCTTTCAACCCCCCAATCGGCTTGCTCTTTTTTTTAATTTCTATCATAATAACAAAGCTATTTCAGAATTTATAAAGATTTAGTAGCTCTTCCCCGCATAAGCAACAACACTCGCCTTCTTCCCGCAAATAACACATTTTCCTTTTGCCTTTTCAGTTATATCCGCACGAGAACCTCTAACTTCTGCCATTAAATCCTTTTCAATAAATCCTGCACAATCTTCGCCTTCTTTATCTACTGAACAGAAATTAAACCTTGCAATCTTTCCAGATTTTAAAACTTTTTTAAGTTCTTCTTTGTTCTTACAATCCACAATTCTATCAGAAAAAAAATCATCTGCACGAGATAATAATCTTTCATCATATTCTGCCCCAAGATTTTTAATCGACTCAGCCAAATCACTAATCTCCACACTAACTTTTTCCTTAACGTCTCTAATAAAAATACTTGCCTTCCCTGATTTCAACTCTTTTTCGCCGAGCTCAATTCTAAACGGAACACCCTTCATTTCCCAAAAGAAAAACTTCTCACCAGGACGCTTATCTGAATCATCAATTCTGACATCAATATTTTCATTCAATAATTCCGCTTTAATTTTTTTAACAGCTTCGCTAACACCTTCCCCGTCGAAAGGAACTATAACAACTTGAACCGGGGCTAGCACATATGGTAAAATCAAGCCGTTATCATCTCCATGCAAAGAAATAATTGAAGCCAACATTCTAGACATGCACGGACCATAACAAGTTAACCAAGGCGTCTTTTCTTTTTCCTTCTCATCAACAAATTTCAAATCAAATGCCTTAATAAAATGCTGACCAATTAAATGGGTAGAAGGTTGTTGAATTAATTTTCCGTCAGGCATAATACAATCACTTCCCACAGTATATTCTGCTCCAGGAAATTTATCCCATTCGGGTCTTTTCATCGGCAAAAATGGCACTCCAAAAATTTTATGCATAACTTCCTCTGTCATCACAATATCATCTTGAACCTGCGCCTCAGCATCTTTTTTTGTCGCAAACGCATTATGTGATTCAATCCAATGAAACTCTCTCGAACGAATCAGCGGCCTTGTAGCCTTCGTCTCATCTCGAAAAACATTTGCTCTTTGATAAAGCTTCATGGGCAAATCGCGATAACTCCGAATCCATAAATTATACATTTCATAAAACGCCGTCTCGCTTGTAGGCCTCAATGCTAATTTGTCCTCGCCCTGTTTTTTATCCAACCAAAAAACATCAGGCGCAAATCCTTCAATATGACTTGATTCTTTTTTAAAATTTTTCTCAGGAATCACCGCAGGAAAAACCACAGCATCGTGCCCCGTGCATCTAAGTGCCGACTCGTAAATCCTATACATCTTATCAATAATTCTCGCACCCCACGGACGAATCACAACAAAACCTTTTACCCCATATCTTAAATCTGTAATCTCTGCCTTGTTCAAAATCTCACTATACCATTCACTAAAATTCTCCGTCTTCGAAATATTAAAAGTAGTCTTCTTAGCCATAAACAATTTTATACAAAGGACTATTTAAAATTAATTAATTAGATAATTTTATAAGCCATCTTCAATTTACCCAATTACCAGAGCTCGTAGTTTAATGGATAGAATATCAGGTTTCGGCCCTGACGATGGGGGTTCGATTCCCTCCGAGCTCGTAATCATTTTATTTTTGCCCAACCCACAAAAAATAATTATCCATAAAAACATTTGCTTCAATACTCTTGAAGCCCAAAGCTTCACCATCTTTCACGCAATCTTCTAAATTTCGAGCCGAATGTAAAGCCCATGTATAATCTAATCCATATTCTTCAATTTCTGCTTTTTCACAATCAGATATAAACGCATCAAAAAAATTATCTCTTTTTATGTTTCCAAAATTATAATCTACGATGCAAACTTTCCCATTAGATTTGACAACATTATAAATCTCTCTCAGTATCTCTGAGCCAGACTCATGGAGAACAAAACTAGAAACAACACTATCATATCTATTTGAAGTCAATACTTCTTTTGAATTAGAAAAAATAACTCCCTCGTTCCCTTTCCTGTCAAAAATAGATTTAAATTCTTTAACATATGGATCATAACCAACCACAGAAGAGACAGGAAAAATTCTATTTACATAACAGGAAAAATTGCCTTTCCCACATCCAAAATCCAAAAAATCTCCATAAATATGATGTTTAACTCGTCCAATAGCTTCACGCAAAAATTTAGTTCTAAACCCATTATTTGTCATAAAATTTAATTTTTAAATAATATATAAATCTTTCTAAATGTAACTCCTAAATAATAATAACCATATTTTTTTCCAAAACAATTAAAAATCTATTTGTCTTAAATATCATAGGTGATAAAATCTATGAATAAAAAATTTTGGGCAACAGCTTTCACGCTTACTGGATCCATTGTAGGAGCAGGCCTTCTCGGCTTACCATATGTTTTCGCAAAGTCAGGTTTTCTTGCGGGCCTATTCTGGCTAATAATCCTTGGCGCACTAATGACTTTCATAAATTTAACACTCGGAGAGGTCGCATTGAGAACAAAAGGAAAGCACCAACTTCCGGGCTACGCTGAAAAATATTTGGGCAAGTGGGGGAAACGGGCAATGCTCTTCGCAATGCTCTTTGGCGTTTATTCTGCTCTTTTAGCTTACCTAGTTGGCGAAGGCAAATCCTTATCCCAAATTTTGCCCGGCAACATCCCACCAATTGTTCTCGGAATAATGTTTTGGCTTATCATGACTTTACTATTAAGAGAGGGATTAAAAGGATTGAAAAAAATTGAAACATGGGGTGTCCTTGCTGTTATCACAATCGTTTTTGGCATTTTTATTAAATTTGTTCCTTTGGTAAAACCTGAAAATTTAATTACATGGAATTCTGCAAATTTCCTGACCCCGATTGGAGTAATTATGTTTGCCTTACTTGGATTCACATCAATTCCAGAACTCCGCAAAGAAATCAAAGGTCAAGAAAAACTCCTTAAGCAAGCAATTATTATCGGCAGTCTGGTTCCAATTTTTCTCTATATTCTTTTTAGTACAATCTTTGTCGGCATCCTAGGCACAAACATCACCCAAATCGCGACTTTGTCATTCGGTCCCATTATAACCCTACTTGGAATTTTTACTATGCTAACATCCTACTTTGTCCTCTCATTTTCCGTTCAGTCCATTTTCAAATATGATGTTAAAATATCCAAAAAAGCAAATTTCTTTTTTACATCACTAATTCCACTTGTCCTTTATGCTTTAGTAACACAATATAATCTTATTGGATTTGCCTTAATTCTCGGAATTGGCGGAGTAATCTCGGGCGGATTAACCGGGATATTAATTCTCTTAATGGCAAAAAAAGCAAAATCAAACACGCGAAACAAAAAAAATCCAGAAATTGAAATCCCATTAAACTGGACATTAATAATTATTTTATCACTAATTTTTATTGCAGGAATTATCTTACAATTTACACATTAACTTTAAAAACCCTCTTTCTATAAAATTATGTAATGAGCAGAACCCAAATGAGAATTCTATTAAAATTATTAAATAACACAGGAGGAAAATATGAAATTATACGTAGGTAATTTGCCTTGGTCAGTTGATGATAAAGCGCTAAAAGAACTTTTCGCATCTTATGATGTAGAAGAAGCAGTCTTAATCAAAGATAAATACTCAGGCAGATCTAAAGGATTCGGATTTGTAACTATCGCAGATGATAATGCAGCTCAAAAAGCAATCTCTGAAATGCACGAAAAAGATATTGAAGGCCGAGCACTAACAGTTAGCGAAGCTAAGCCAATGGTTCCAAGAGACAACGCACCAAGATATGACAATTCAAATCGGTCAGAAGAACCAGCAGAAGCTCCAATGGCAGACTCATCCGCTATCAATCAAAGCACTGAAGATGAAATTGAGAGCGAAGCTCCAGAAATTGTCGATAACAATTCTGACGCCGAAAAAGGTGAAGAAGACATCGAAACAGTTGAAGAAGCTAAAGAAGACGCTGAATAATTAGGTCAAATAATTTTTATTTTTTTATTTTAAATTTTTGAAAGAGAAAGCTTTTTATACCAAACTTCATTATGCTTATTATGAGTGAAAGAGTTGATGCACTAATGAGAATTGTAGTTGCAATTGTTACAGGAATTATTTTAGCTGCTTGGAAAGCATTAATAGATTTATTTTTTATAATTAATTTTATTTGGATATTAATTTCCAAGAAAAAAATTAAAGATCTGGCAACAATGTCTGAAGTATGGAACACTCAAAATTATATATTTAGACGATATATTATTTTCTTAACAGACGAAAAGCCATTTCCTTTTAGTCCTTTAACTAAAAATATTAGCAAGTTTAAAAAATAAAAATGGCACGAAAGAAAACTCCAGATATTGATATCAAAGTTAGAAACATCGACAAACTAGTCAAAGCAGATAAAATGAAATACCATCACAGCGGACACTTCTGGATGTTCGGCTCAGCCCTTGCGATGATTCTATCCTATGAACGCTCCGCATCAATTCTCTGGGCAATCCTGCACGGAGTTTTCAGCTGGTTCTACATCCTATTTAGAGCAATGCAAATTTGGGGATGGATTTAATTAATCCTTTTCCAAAAATCAAAACATCTTCTTCATCACTGGAATAGCAATGACAACAGTCAGAATCAAATACCAGTACCAATCAAATTGCATCACGAAATCGTGAAATGCTGGCCAAACCGTGATAAGAAACAAAGTCGCGAAAAAAGTCGCAGCTTTAGCAAGTGATATATCGTACCACTTCATTTTTTTCATCAATCCTTTAGCCCATTTTGTATAAAACATTTTTACCTCCTTTTATTTTTTTAAATAAATCATATATTCAACAATCAAGGTGAATATAGGAAATATGCAACTCAGAACAATCCGAGTATCAAGTCCAACTGTATTCAAAGAAGCAAGAACGAAATATGTAATAAGTCCCAGGCTGGCCGCCTGAATCAGCCCGAACACTAAAAACAAATTCTTATCCTTTTTCATAAATAACTAATGTATTAAGATTATTTAAACTTCTCCTTTAAAACAATATCAACAATCGCTATAGCTATTCCAATCCCCATCAAACTATAACTTATCCACTTGTTCCCACTAAAGAAAATTCCCACCAAGATAAATCCAAGAGCGACCCCTGCCAACGGACTAAGCCTTTCCTCTTTCTTATCTTTCCTCTTAAAAAACACAACCGCCCCAATCACCAACAAAACCGCAACGGCAATTATAATATAAATTTGCGACACATCCATAAATTAAATAGAAATTAGAAGTTTAAAGGTGTTTGGGATTAGATATATTATCTACATAAATTAAAAATAGAAAGATTTATAAGGGTATATCATTTGATATAACCATGAGAGAGATGATGAAAGGTCGTGCCCTGGGAGATTGTCGGGATGAAGAGTGAAGTTAATAACAATGAAAAACAAAACTCTCGCAAGATCACCCAGATTAGATACCGTTCTAATGGTAGAAAAATTCATACAAGAAAACGATGGAGAATACAAAAAAAAACAATTATGGGAGAACTTACCTAAGAAAATGATGTATCAAACATACAGCACAATAATAGATTATTTACTAATCTCAGGAAAAATATCCGTAGACAGTGAAGGAAAAATAGGATGGATATTCTATCCAGAAGAAGCAAAGAAAAGACTTGAGATGGCACACTTGACATGGACAGGAGGAAAAAGAAAGTGAAGAAACCTTGTGAAGTACAATTCGTAAACGAGAAGATACAAAAAACATTTGAAGAATTAGAAGAAAAACCATTGAAAGAACAACTTGAAAGAGCACTATGCGACATAGAAGAAAATCCTTTCTGTGGAATTCAAATTCCAAAAAAATTAATCCCTAAAGAATACATCCAAAAATATAATATCGCCAACGTTTGGAAATACAATCTCCCAGGAGCATGGAGACTAATTTACTCAATTCGTGGAGGAGAAGCAGTCATCATAACAATAATTCTGGAATGGATGGACCACAAAGAATATGAAAGAAGATTCAAATATTAATCACTCATAAGCCTCTTCAAAATCTCTCTCGCTTTAGCAAAATCCGCCCACCTCATCAAATCCCTCTTTCCAAAACTAAAGTATAATCCTCAAACCCCTTCTTCCTATAAAACCCAATAGCTTGTTTATTTTCAGCTGAAGCCGCAACTCTTAGCATCTTAACCTTTTTTCCCTTACACCATTTAACAAAAGCGCTATACAGCATTCCCCCAGTGCCTTTCCCTCTATATTCCTCCAAAACAAACATATTGTCCAACTCCGCACTCTTTGGAACATTTCTATAACTTTCAACCTTACAAATTCCTCCAGCCAAATATCCAACAATCTCATCATCATCCTCGACAACAAAAGCACAAAAACTTTTTTTGATTAAGCATTTTTTAAAATACTCCTCTCCCTTTTCCCCAAAAGTCCAACTAAGATTTAATAGCTTATCATACTCTTTCTTCTCTTTTTTAAAAAGCAAAAGATTTAATTCCTGAATCCTTTTCAAGTCACCCATAACCGCTTTTCTAATTTCCATTATATCCTTCAACCAAAATATCTACTTGCGCCATATAATTTAATAGAATAGATTTATTTAAATCTTTCAAAAATCGCCATAGTCACATTTCCAAATAATAATCAATCCCATTTTCCCGAATGTATTTATGCAATCATCCAAATTAATAATATTACTGCCACTATCACAGCAACCCCCGCGACCCAATAAATCCATTTCTTGCTTGTTGGTTCTCCAACGACTGGGACACTTTCCACAACGGGAGTATTTGTCTCAGTAGGAGTATTTGTCGTAGCAGATGTATTTGTTGCAACGGGAGCACTTGTTGCGGCAGGATTTTCGACGATTTTATCACCCATAAGTCAACTAACAATTTAGACTTTATAAAATTATCCCATGGCTCTTCATAACTTCTACCATAATTCAATTATCCAAACAACCCTTTAAAAAAATTCCCTATACTTTCAACAACTTTCCCAACAACACCCGGCCCCTCGTGTCCTTTCTCAAAACTCGCATCGCCAGTTCCAGCATCATCCCCAAATTCACCAGAAGCATCTGCACATTCAATATCAATAATACAATCCCATCCCTGCCCCGACGGACCCTCGACAGGCTCGCCATAACAATTTTCACAAGTCTCACAATCTTTTTCTTTCTCGTTCAATTGCTCATCATTCAAACACGGCCCAGAATATAAATACTCACAAGATTTCGCACATTTTTGACACAACGCATTACCAGTCTCACCCTCTTTGCTATTCCCACAAATAACACTCGAATCTTCTAACTCTACACATTCAGAAATACATAATTGCGCTTCAGCCATCTCGCTTTCATCTGGAGCATCGCCCTTCATCCCACACTCATCTTCACAAAAAGCTACATTCGCCAACTGACAACTAAAATCACGTTCTTCACAACCCCGAACAATACATTCCTGCATACATCCCTCTTCGTCACTAGCAGATTCCGGCTCGGGCTCAACATCACACTCAACCATACACTCTGCTTCTGGACGACCCTCTCCAACAACACAATTATACAAACATTCACTATCTTCTGCAGTCGGACCACCATATCCGCCATCCGTACTCTCTGACGGACCACCGACGACACTCCCAGTAATAAAATAATTAACACTGAAACAAGCAACAAAAACTGCAACAACAATTAAAACAATCACATCTTTTCTCATAAAATACATAACAATTGAAACTTTATAAAATTATCCAACATAAGACATATATAATACAAAAACATTTTAATATAATGAAACAAAAAGAAAACATCGCAATAACAATCGGAATCATCGGACTAATCGCCATGTTCTTTTTCCCAAGCCCCGAAGAAAATTTTATCTACTACCTCGGACTGATTGTTCTAATAATCGGCTTGATTGTTTATGTTTTGAAAAAATAACTATTTCTTTCCCTAAATCCAAGACCAAGGAAAAGCCCAGTAAGAATAAACAAGCTAGAATTATCCTCTTTTTTATTTTTTGTCATGATGTTATTTTTTTTGTTTAAATAATTGATGAGCAATACAAATCTAATACTGACCCTAAAAACTATTTAATATTTCTCAAAAAACTCTTCAATTAAATAAAAAGTCATTTGAGGCTCTTTTCCTTTAAGCTCAGTTTTATTACTTAAATGATAAAGGGAATGAGTTTTATCATTAGCATCATCCTTAAATTCGGATGCTTTCTGCAAAATCCTCTGAATTAATTTCTTTTCATCTGCATCAAATTGTTTTGAAGCTTTTTTTAAATTATCAATAACTACCGACAAATCCAACGTCCTTCCTCTAGACAAATCAAGATAGAGCTCTTTATTTTTCTTAGATCTGCCAGGAAATTTTTTCTTCACAATTTCAACTATTAGATTTTCCAAAACTTTTCTAATTAAAATAAATACAGAGGTATAACATTCAGCATTGTAAGCCCTATTTATTTCATCTATGTGAAGCTTCAGAAACTTATTTTCTGTTTTAAAATTAATAAAAATTAGTGCTCTAACTTTAGATTTCTTCTTAAATGATGACTTTAATTTTATAACTTTAATTTCTTTATCTCCAAAATGACCTCTATCCTTTTCATCCAAAATCCCCCATACACTAAAACCATCTTTACGTCCCCATAATTCTGCTGCAGCATTCAAACTAACACCCTCTTTCCTAGAAAGTTTAGATATCTTTACTCTAATAGCATTATCAGTTTTTGTAGAAAATCTTTTTTTCAATTTAGAAAAAATTTTGGAATCAAGCTTTTGTCTTCCCATATTATCCCTTTATTTCCCCTCTCTTTCATTAAAAGTAACTTTTTTTCGAAGTGTACTTTCACCACACTTTAACAATCTTGCAACCTCTTTATTGGTAGCGCCAGATTTAACGGCTACCAAAATTAACAAATCTCTTATTTCCGCAAGTACCTTATTCTCATCTTTTTTACTTTTTACCATTTTACTTTTTACCATCTTTTTTTAATTTTGTATGTAAATTGCCATGATTTTTTCCTAAAAGCCTCGCAGTTTTTCTTAAACCCAAACAATTGACCGCAATTCTTAATTTGTCTTCTTCAGAAGAATCGCTCATACAATTAAGTAAAATTAAACACTCCAATCTTTTCTCAAGTTCTTCAGTCATTTTTTCATCCACCCCTTAGAATCCCTAACGCTACTCTCAGTAATCCCAACCAGTGGAGCAACTTCCATAGAAGTCAGGCCAGCCCTTCTCAGCATGGAAATTTTATCCTCCTTACTTTCAAAACTCTGCATTGCAATAGCAAGTGATATTCTATCTAACTTCTTGCAAATTGTTTTAAATTGTTCATCATTCATTTTTTCACTCTCCTATTTTTAGATAAAATCATACTGACATAATTAAGAGTTGTACCCAATGTATCCGCAATCTGTCTCGAACCCAGCCCCATCTTACTCAATCGGATTATAGACTCAGTCTGAGTGGCATTAGGATTAAGATTAGAGTGAACACTAAGTTTAATCAACAAATCCATCCTTTTCAAAATTTCTTTTTCAAATTTCTCACTCATTTTCTAGGGTACTTATTTTTATTTACAAGCTGACTCACTCTGCCGGGCGACATTCCAATTGCATCAGCAATCTTAGCATTCTCAACCTTCTCGTTTTGAAGAAGAAGAATCAGCAACGCCTTAATATCTTCAACCTCTTGTCTCAACGTCTTCAAGTCCTCTGTATCTTTCATGTTAAAATTAAAAACAATATAATATATAAACCTTTCGTTTACCCTGGATAAAAACAAAATTACAAAAAAAATGTTATATTCTATTTAATATTCAAACCTTATCAAAAAACTTAACCGCAAAATCACAAAAATCAATAATAACTTTCTTATCCAAATCAAACTCCTTTCTATTCCCTAAATAATTCTGACTCTTAGGACTAACCTCCTTCCTCGCCACAAGCTCCTCATAAGTTATACATTTAATATGCTTCTTGGAAACAACAATAAAATAAGCATTAGTAAAAGGATAATCCTTCGGCAAATCTTTCAAAGAAAAACTCTCACTCGCCCGAAACTTAACCTCAACAAAATAAACATCCTTCCTCTCCGGATGCTGAACAACAAAATCCGGCATCCTCCGAATATTATCCGCAACATCACTTCGAACATTCTTCAATAATTTCATAACCCCGGGAACAGTATTCTCCATCCCATACCTAAATACATTATAATCTAAAGACAAAAACAATTCCTCAATAAGCGTCTCAGCAATCCGCCCTTTTATCATACTCTCCCTATATTTACTTTGCCTATCGCTCAAACCATTACCTTCTATATTCTCTTTTACTTCGGATTTTTTATTTGGCTGACAATTCTTACAAAAAATACCACCGTAATGCTCTTTAGAATAATCATAAACTTTTTTTTCTATATCTTTATCACATTTAGAACAATAATATCTCATCTATTCTTTCCTTTCACTTTATCTTTCAAAATTCTCCTAATAATAAAATAACTCAATGGAGCCATTCCAACAATCAAAAACAATATAGCATTTACATAATCTTTAACCCAAACAGAATACATCGACAACACAAACGCAACAATCATCACAAAATCAAGCGCAGTAAACAATTTTCTTCTTCTCTCTTTGTCTCTCGCTCTCTCTCTAGATTTCTGCTGAGCATTCATAACCATAATCTCCGCTTTGGCTTGGTCCTTAGGTCTGCCCCGAAGATTAACACGCCCTTTTATTTTAGTGTTACGAATTCCCATATAAACAACACTATTAACAACTATAAAAAACTTTACTTATCCTATCAACCTCTTCAAAATCTCCCCAGCAACTTTAAAATCCGCCCGCCGTTCCGACAATCTCATAACCTGCCCAATCAAATAATTCAGCGACGCATCCTTCCCATTTTTATATTCATCAACAACATGTATATTTTCCGAAATAACCTGCTTGCACAAATTCTCAATCGCCGCATCATCAATACTAGAAATTTCTCCTTTATGTTCCGATAACGAAAAACTTTTCGGCACAAAATCATTCATAATCTGCTTCCCTTTCAAAACCGTAATCTTCCCCGACTCAACCGCCTTAATCAACTCCGCCAAATGCTCCGGCAAAATCTCAACGTCCTCATCTTCAAGCGTCTTCTTATTATAATTCAAAACCCTCAATAACTCAACCGTTACCCAAGATAAATTCTTAGACATATTAATATTCTCCTTAGCCAACTCTTCAAAAAATTGGACCAACTCCAAATTACTTGTCAAAATTTTAGCATCTTTTTCAACAACCTTATACTTTTTCAACAACCGCGCCAACTTAACCTCGGGCATTTCGGGCATCTTCGCCTTAATTTCATTAACCATTTTCTTATCAATCCTAATCTCCAGCAAATCTGGGTCAGGAATAAATCTGTAATCCGCCGCCCCTTCTTTCGACCTCATCTTAATCGTCTTACCCAATTTTTCATCAAACGCCAAAGTATCCCGCTTCTGCTCAATCCCCTTATCATAATTCTCAACCTGCCGCGCAATCTCGTAATCAATCGCCTTCCTAATCTTCTCCAACGAATTCAAATTCTTCATCTCAACCCGCTCCCCATAAGTCGAAACATTCACATCAACCTTAATCCCCGCATTCTTCCGAACCGCCTTAATATACGACAAAGAAAGCAAAAGATTTTTCAGCCACTCGACAACCTGTTCCGAATCCGAAAACTCTGGCTCGGTCACAATCTCAATCAACGGCAACCCCGAACGATTATAATTAATTTTCCCAGAATCAGGATTCCACTGCGCTGGGTCCTCTTCAAGATGCAACTCAGTCAAATTAATTCCTCTAAATTTCCCGCCAATAGCATTCGATGTCGCATGCGCCCCAGAAATCGTCGTCTGATACCCCTTCGGCAAATCCGCCCAATTATAATGCTTCCTCTGCCAAACAATATTGGAATAATTAATCTTCGACTTAAACACCAGCGCAATCTGAATCATTTTTTTAATCGCTTCAACATTCGGAGCCATCGGTTTCGAGCCCGGTGTTCCCGTACAAATTGGACAAATTCTTGAGTTGGGTTTATCGCTACCGACCTTGTCTGCGTCAGCAGATGCCATCTGGATAGGAGATACACCCTTGGGTGTCCCATTAATTTTACACATACAAAATAGCTTCTCCCGAGTATCCAAATATCCATGAACCTCAAGACCTATCTTTATGGGAAATGTTTTGCCCGTTTTAATATTGAGATTGGAAGAATCTCCTAAAGAGGGTACACCTTGTGCGTGTGTTGCCATAATTAACTAGATCTCCAAACCTTTTTATATCTTCTTAAACTACTTATCTTATGGAAACAAAAACCTTCGCTCCAGGCGATAAAATAAAACTTCAGACCAAAAATCGAAAATGGGAAGGCTATATTTTAGAATCTCACGACCCAGAAATAATTCTCTTAAAATTACCAAGCGGCTACAACATAGGAATCCGCGAAAACGAAATAATCAACGCAACAATTTTAGAAAAACGCAAGCCAATCCAAAAAGACAAAACAAAAATCCAACAAGATGAAAACTTGCCTAACGTCGCAATTATAATTACAGGAGGAACAATCTCCTCCAGGCTCGACCCAAAATCGGGCGGAGTAATCTCAACCGACAAAGAGGCGATTTTGGATATTGCACCCAAATTAAAGAATATTTGTAATCCAATTTTGGTTAGTCCTTTTATGAAATTCTCCGAAGATATGACTTCAAAGGATTGGAAGAAACTTGCTGAAATCTGTGAGCGATATCTGAATGACGAATCAATTAAGGGGATAATTATTACACACGGAACCGACACTCTGCATTACACTTCCGCCGTACTATCTTTTTTTATTCAAAATCTTAACAAACCAATTGCCCTAACATATTCTCAGCGCTCAATAGACCGAGCCTCAACCGATGCCGCCTTCAACTTAATTTGTTCAGCAAAATATGCAATCTCAGACATTGCCGAAATCGCACTAGTAGGACATAAAGATACAAGTGACAATATATGTCTCGCAATGCCCGCGGCAAAAGTCAGAAAAATGCACACCTCAAAACGAGATGCTTTCAAAACAATTAATGACACTCCAATTGCCGAAATCACTCCCGAAAAAATAAATATATTAAAAACATTCAATGCAAGAAATAACAAAAAACCAAAACTAGATACAAAATTTTCAGACAAAGTTACACTAATAAAAATCCATCCGGGACAAGATCCAGCAATTTTAGAATATTATGAGCAGCAAGGGTATAAAGGAATTATTTTAGAAATAACTGGGCTAGGACAGGTTCCCGGAAAAAAATCTTTAATGAATTGGATTCCAAAAATTAAAAAAGCAATTCAAAATGGAATAATAATTTGCGCAACGCCTCAAACCATTTACGGACGGCTAAATCCAAATGTATATTCTGCAGGGAGAGAACTAAGAAAAACCGGAATCATTTTTCTCGAAGGCATGCTTTCAGAAACCGCTCTGGTTAAATTAGGATGGGTCTTAGGACATAAAAACTGGAACAAAAAAGAAAAGATGTTGGAGAAAATCTCCAACGAGTAAAATGAAAAATTACTTTTTGACTTCCCAAGAAACTGGATATTTCTTAGCTATTAAATTATAAATTGCAATTGCAATTAACATTGTCAAATATCCTATAATCCCCCAAGAAATTGGAGTAAGGACAAAAACCTGAGTCGCCGTCAAAGAAATTCCTTGAGCCAATAAAACCTCTCGCGAAGTCCACATAAATAAACCAAGTGGCAAATACATCACCAGAGAAATCACTCCAAAGAACACAGCCGACATATAATTAATTTTCGATAATTTCATTTTCACCTCCTTGCTAAAAAAAACAAGAAACCAACTTATTTAAACCTTCACTTACTATCCAACATATGGAACACAACTACAAAAAAATTGGGTTAAAATCAGGGCTAGAAATTCATCAGCAATTAGACACGCACAAACTTTTTTGTGAATGCCCAAGTATTCTAAGAAACGACGAGCCACAATATGAAATTCAAAGAACACTAAATCCTGTTGTAGGTGAAACGGGAAAAATTGATGTAGCAGTAGCCCACGAAAAATTACAAAATAAAAAATTTGCATATCAGGTTTATGATACAAATTGCCTTGTTGAAATAGACGAAGAACCACCACATGAAATTAATCAGGAAGCCTTAAAAATAGCATTGCAAATTTCACATCTTTTAAGTTGTAAAATATTTCCCGTTGCACAGGTCATGCGTAAAACCGTAATTGACGGCTCGAACACAACAGGATTCCAACGAACAGCACTCATTGCCCACGACGGCTATATTGAAATTTCTTCAGGAAAAATCTCAATCGACGCTATAATGCTAGAAGAAGATTCAGCAAGAGCGGTATCAGAAAAAGATGGGGTAAAAACTTACAAATTAGACAGATTGGGAATTCCATTGGTTGAAATTGCAACAGGTCCGCATATGCATACCCCAGAAGAAATCAAAGAAGCCGCCTTAAAAATCGGAGAAATTTTACGAGCCTGTAAAATTAAAAGAGGAATAGGAACAATCAGACAAGATGTAAATATTTCAATAAAAGGAAGTAAGCGAGTTGAGATAAAAGGTTTTCAAGATACAAAAATGATGATAAAAACAATCGACATTGAAATCACAAGACAAGAAAAATGTGTTAAAGAAAAATCCTGCAAGAACGAAGTTCGGAACGCACTCCCCGACGGAACAACAGAATTTCTCAGACCAATGCCAGGAGCTGCGCGAATGTATCCCGAAACAGATGTTCCACTTTTAAAAATATCTAGAGAGTTAATGTATGAGACGAAAAAGAACTTGCCAAAACTCACATCCGAACACAAATCTTATCTTTCTGAATTTGGCCTCAACGATGAATTAATGAAACTTATTCTAAAACAAAACAAGGTAGAAGATTTTAAAATTCTCACAAAAACAATTTCCAATTACGAATTAATCGCAAAATCACTTACACTATTCCAAGTCGAAATTGGGAAAAAAGAAAACAAATCTAAAGAAAAGATTAAAGAACTTTTTAATACACACACTCTTGAAGCTATTCTAGAAGAAGTGGGAAAAAATATTTCAGAAAATGATGTAAAAATAGTAATGCAAAAAATCGCACAAGGAAAATCGTTAAACGAGGCGATGAAAAAATCTGACATCAACCTGAAAAGTGAAATTGAAAAATTAATAAAAGAAAAACCTGAACTAT
The DNA here is from genome assembly GCA_964401675.1 of Candidatus Woesearchaeota archaeon. Lineage (GTDB taxonomy): Archaea > Nanobdellota > Nanobdellia > Pacearchaeales > GW2011-AR1 > JAGVXH01. The sequence goes on from CAYNZD010000001.1 coordinate 66,455, forward strand.
CACAAGGCGCTTACATGGGATTAGTTATGGGAAAATTCAAAGGCCAAGTTTCGGGAAAAGAAGTTAGTGATATCTTAAAAAAATTATTTTAAAAATCCGCTAATTCCCCACGCTACCAACAGAGCCATAACAGCACCAACAGAAAAAACAATAATCATATTATTTGAACCTGAAGTTGAGCCAAAACCAGCACCAACAGCACCAGAAATCGCAGCAACCCAAAACATATTTTTTTTATTCATCACATCTAAAAAACTTTTCAATTTAAAAACTTAACCCCAATTTTTATAAACTCAAATCAATGTAGATTAAGATGGAAAGAACAATGATTAATGACTCCTTCGAAAAAACTGGAAAGATTTTAGTTAAAGGATGGGTTCACGAAACAAGAGATTTGAAAAAAGTAAGATTCCTTATACTTAAAGATAGCTCTGGAAGAATTCAGATAACAGGTGTTGAAGGAAAAACAAATCCCGAAACATTTGAGCTACTAGATAATCTAAATAGAGAATCCGTCGTAGAAGTCGTCGGAGAATTAAAAGAATGCAAGCAAGCGCCGGGAGGAAAAGAGCTTCTGCCAGACTCAATAACCATAATCGCAGAAGCTGAAAATCCACTGCCAATTGATGCATCGGACTATTCAAAAACAGAACTCCCCTTAAGGTTAGACAACAGATTTTTAGATTTACACTCCCAAAGAACTCAAGCAATATTTAAAATTCAGTCAACGATAGGCTCTTCTTTCTTGAACTATTTCATAAACAAGGGATTCGTGTACGCGCACCCTCCATCAATTATATCAGCAAGCTCAGAAGGTGGAACGGAATTATTCAAAGCAAAATATTTTGAAAAAGAAGTTTTCCTAGCACAATCCCCTCAGTTATACAAGCAAATGATTGCATGTTCAATGGAAAACATGGTAACAATAACTCCTGTCTGGAGAGCAGAAAAACACAATACCGTCCGCCATCTAAACGAATGCAGACAAATGGATATTGAAATGGCGTTTTCAGACACGAAAATCGTAATGAAAGAAATGGAGGGCGCCGTTAAATATATTGTCGAACAAGTAATCGCAAAAAACAAAAAAGATTTAGACATACTTAATCTTAAATTGGAAATCCCAAAAGTCAAATATCTAACCTTTGCAGAAACAAAAATACTAATGGAAAAAAATAAAGTAAAAATTGAAAAAAACGATTTAACTGGAGAAGCAGAAAAAAAACTTAACGAATTATTCCCAAATACTCTGACTTTCGTATACGATTGGCCAATGAAAGGAAAACCATTTTATATCATGCCAAAAGATGAAAAAGCTGACGCAGAAATGAGCGAAGGTTTCGACGCAATCTACAAAGGAATGGAAATCAGTTCCGGCGGACAAAGAGTTCATATTCCAAAATTATTAGAAAAAAGACTAAAAGCGAATAAATTAAACCCAAAAGATTTCAAGTCTTATATCGATAGTTTCAGATTCGGAGCCCCGCCTCACGCAGGATGGTCAATCGGAATTGAAAGATTCACACAAGTTTTATTAGAAATGGCAAATATCAGAGAAGTCTGCATGTTCCCACGAGACCGAGATAGATTGACACCTTAGGATAATTACAAAAAATTTTGTAAATATTCTATTATGGGATATAAATAGCAAACTTCTTTAAACTTCATGTTAAATAGCATTTAAATTTAACACTCCAAAAGATATTTATAGTAGAATATTATATTATATTATATGGGGTGGAAAAATTGGTCTGCTTGGTTGAAGGGTACAATAATTGGACTTATTATTCCATGTATATACCTATTTTTAACAACTTTATTTTTTTATTTAGTTCCCTCAGGACCCTATGCTGCAGAAAAAAACTTTCTTCTTTTCTTTAAAATCTTTATCTCATCGTTCACTGACCTCACTTATGTTATAGTTTTTTTTGTTATTTATTGTTTTTTAATAGGACTAATAATAGATAAAAAAAGAGGTCCTATCACACAGCATAGTATAGCCACCATCAGTTTTTTGATTCCTTGGGCGTTTTTTATAGTAGCCGCAATAATTATTATTTTAACTATGATGTTTTCAGGAGAGGCCATGGTTGGGATATTTATTTTCCCTTTAGCAGGTTTTACTTTTATTATATCCTTCATTTGTATGTTAGTTGGTTTAAAATTAAATTATAAGAAGCCAGAAAAAACTACTATTATAAAAATGGCTGAGGAAAAAGCAAAGCCAAGCATGGCAAAAGCAATAGTTGCTCTGATTTTAAACATTCCGCTTCCAGGCCTTGGTAGTATTATAGGCGGGAGAACTCAAACAGGAATCTTACAACTAATACTTTTCATTGTTATTTATTTTGTTCCTTGGCTGATAATTTCCTTTTTTTATATTGCGCAGAGTTTTCTTTTTTTATTAGGAACTATATATAAAATTTTAATAGCAGCGATATGGATATGGGGAATTATAACAGGAATACAGATTATTAAAGAAGCAGTATTAAAAAATAAAAAAAATAAAATTTAAAAAACAATTTATTCTTTTTCTGTACCAAATTTACTTTTCCTTTGTTTTTCAGTTGGCCCACCATTCTCCCCTTAATTTGAAAAAAAATCATAACTCTGCGAAATTCTTTTAGGACTTCTTGTCATATCTTACAGAATTTCATTTTCTAAACCCCAACCCTAAACCCATCATCTTTTTTTCTAGGCAAAATATGCCAATGCACATGCGGAATCACCTGCCCTGCAACCTTACCATTATTCATAATCAAATTAAATCCTTCTGCCCCAACTTCTTCAACAATTTTCAAGCTAGCCTCCTTGCTAACTCTCAATAATTCTTCATACAATTCCTGAGGCATCTCCAAAAAATCCCCATAATGCTTCTTCGAAATAACCAAAGAGTGCCCTTTAACTTTTGGAAAAGCATCCCTAATCACAACAAAATTTTCACTCTCCAAAACTTTCTCACTCGGAATCGTCCCGGCAATTATCTTACAAAACAAACAATCGTCCATAGCAAACACAATAACCCCAAATTTATAAACCATTCTATCTATCAACTTACATGACAAACAATTCACTTTGGCACGAGGTCACCGAGAAGGAAAAAGAAGAAATAAGAAAAGACTCCAAAAAACTCTTAAATGAATTTGCATCCAAATTATCGAAAATCAAAGCTCCAAAAAAAGATTCTACCCTATCCGAAGAAAATATATCTGGAACACGAGATGAGGGCAACGGCTGGAACACCGACCCAGATTTTAGAGACTTAACTCTTTTGAATGCTCCCTTCGTTGAAGATGATTCAATTGTGGCAGAAAAAGGAGGATGGAAATAATGAATCAAGAAGCTAAAATAAAAAAATTAGATATCCAATTAGCAAATATTCTAGAAGAAAGATTAAACATAGTAAAACAAATGGAGAAAAATGGATTAATTACAGAAGAAGAATTTCAAACAAAATTAAAAGGAAAGGCAACAACTTTAATTCTAAACAGTATTTTCAAAGAATTTGAAAAAAGGATAGCAAAACTAAATATTAAATCAATTGTAGCATCGGGACCCGTAATAATTCAAGATGGAAAACTCCTAGTCGACAAAGATTTGAAAGACGACTTTTATAAAATTCCTGGAGGAACTATTGAACCTGACACAGAGGATCTAGAGGAAGCTTGTCATAGAAAGGTTGGAGAAGAAATTGGAGCAAGAATAGAAATTCTCAAGCCACTCCATCCAATGATAATTTGGAAAAACCCTCAAACAAAAGAAAAAATGGCCATTCTTTTAATTCATTATTTAGCCAAATTAAAAAATCCCGAAGAAATAAAAGCAATTGCTCCAATACAGGGAATAAGATGGTTGGATATAGAAGAAATAAAACAAGGAAATCATAATGTGGCGCCAAATATAAAATTCTTAATTGATAAAGGAGATATCAAATGACACTCAAACATAAACTTAAACAAATCAAATCGGGGAAATTAACTGCAGTTGAAAACTTAATGAATTTTTCAAAAAAAATCGCAACACCAAAAACAAAAGACCTAAATATTTTTTTATCTTTAAATGAAAATGCAATTGAACAAGCAAAAGAAATTGATAAGCGAATAAAAAAAGGAACGACAGGCAAATTGGCAGGATTATGTTTTGCAGTAAAATCAAATATTTCAGTAAAAGGAATGGAAACAAATTGTGGCTCAAAAGTTTTGGAAGGATATGTCTCGCCATATAATGCAACAGTTATAAATAAACTTTTAGCTGAAGACGCGATATTATTAGGAATGGCAAATATGGATGAATTTGCATTAGGTTCTTCTGGTGAAACTTCGGCCTTCGGACCGACAAAAAATCCAACTGATACCACACTGATACCAGGAGGAACTTCATCGGGACCAGCAGCAGCTGTAGCAGCAGACTTATGTGATTTTGCATTAGGTTCAGATACTGGAGGATCCATAAGAAACCCCGCATCTCATTGTGGAATTACAGGATTAAAACCAACGCATGGAGCCGTTTCAAGATATGGACTATTAGATGCGGCAATGACTTTCGACACAATAGGACCCCTTACAAGAACAGCTTCAGACGCTAAACTAATTTTCAATATAATCAAAGGACAAGATAATTTTGATCAAACAACAAAAAATACGCCAAAAGAAAAACCAAAAGTAAAAAAAATAATTGGCTTAGTAAACATGAAAAAATTTGCAGATGAAAAAATTGCAAATCTTATAGAAAAACAAACTGAAAAAATATCGAAAAAATATAATTGGAAAATCGAAAAAATAGATCTCCCTTTAGATATAACTCTAGAAGCATATTATATAATAAATTACACAGAATTTTTTTCAGCAACAAGAAAATATGACGGAAGAAGATTCGGTAAAAAAATTGAGAATTTTGCAGGCCCAGAAGTAATCAGAAGAATTTTAGGAGGATCAGAAATAACTAAGGCTGAACACGAAGGAAAATTCTACAGAGAAGCATTAAAAGCAAGAAATTATATAAAACAGGAATTCAAAAAAATTTTTGAAAAAGTTGATGCAATAATTCTACCAACTTCTCCAAAACTACCACACAAAATAGGAGAAAAAATATCTGTCCAAGAAATGTATAATTACGACGTCACAACAACTCCTGCATCAATCGCAGGACTTCCAGCGATATCAATTCCCATAGGAAAAATAGAAAATAAACACGTTGGGCTTCAAATTATAACACCACCTTTTCAAGAAGAATTAATTTTTAAATTAGCAAAAGATTTTGAATAAAATGCCAGAAATAACATTTCAACAAGCAAAAGAATTTCTAAATAATATAACCAGAAAAGACAAAGTCGCAGTCATCCATCATGATGATGGCGACGGCTTCTGCGCTGGAATTTTATATTATGACTGGTGTAAATTAAAAAAAGCCAAAGTTGAACATTTCACTTATGCAATTCACAAATCAAAGTTAAAAGAATTTAATCTAAAAGAATTTAATAAAATAATTGTCTGCGACCTTGCGCCAGGTTTTATGGCAGAGGAACTTGAGTTAATAAAAGATAAACAAGTTTTATATACGGACCATCACCCAAGGGAGGTTCCACTTCCAAAAGAAATTCTAGAATTAATCACCATAAATCAAGGATACATTCCATCCTCAAGAACCACAGGAGAATTAACCGAGTTAAAACCATGGCTATCCTTAATCGGAACAATCACCGACTCTGGAAATCTCTATCCAGAAAACCAAAATTTTATAGACGAACAACTAAAAAAAATCAACATGAATTTAGAAGAATTTCAACAAAACATAACAAGCGTAGTTACAAATTTTTTAACTTATTTCGACAAAGATTTAGACAAAGCATTCAAGATTTTACAAAAAATAAATTCTATAGAAGAAATAAAAAACTTAAAAAAATATTCAGAACCTATTGAAGAAGAAGTTCAGAAGTTCGTAGAAGAATATGGAAATAAAAAAGAACGATTAGGAAATATAAACTTTTATTATTTCGAACCAAATTTTCCAATAAAAGCTTCTGTTTGCGGAATAATCAGTCATCAAAGTCGAGACCAAATATATATTTTTGCAACACCAAAAAGCGACAGCAAACATATTGTATTATCCGCAAGAAATACCTCTCAAAAAATAAATATGACAGAACTCCTTCGTGCTGGAATGATAAATTTAAAGGATGGTTCAGCAGGCGGGCATCCAGCGGCAGCAGGTGGGATGATTTCTACAAAAGATTTAGAAAAATTCAAACAAAATATAAGAAATTTCATATCAAAATAATCTCTCAGAAATAAAAACAGCACTTCCCAACCACATATATCTTTTTAAACAAAAACGCCCCTCTATTATTATACATTTCATTTATTGAAAGGAGGTTATTAAAAAAGAGAAAATGCCATTAGATTTTGCAAAAGAAGCGATTCAAAATGCAGAAACCAATTCTATAAGTTTTGATGATTTAAAAGCTGGAAAAGCTAACATCAAAGTTTTCGGATGTGGTGGATGTGGATGTAACATGGCGACCTGGCTTTTTAACAAGGGAATAAACGGTGCAACAATTTACGGAGTTAATACCGATGCACTTCACTTGTCCATCACAAAAACAGACGAAAAAATTCTTATTGGTAAAGAATTAACACGTGGTTTGGGATGTGGAGGATACCCTAAAAGAGGAAGAGAAGCTGCTAAAGAATCTCTTACTGACCTGAAAAAAGCTGTTTCGAATTCGGATATGGTTTTTGTTCTGGCTGGTATGGGAGGAGGATCCGGAACGGGTTCAATTCCAGTAGTTGCTCAATTAGCTAAAGAAGCAGGCGCAGTAGTTATCGCAGTAGTCACAATGCCTTTTGAAGCAGAAAAAGCAAGAATCGATAAAGCAGAGTTCGGTCTTCAAGAATTAAGAGAAGTTGTTGATACAGTAATTGTATTAGACAACAACAGATTAGTTGACATAGCTGGTCAATTGCCAATGGAACAAGCTTTCGCAGTTGCGAATGAATTAGTTTCCACAATGATTAAAGGTATTGTAGAAACAATTACACTACCTTCGTTAATCAATTTAGACTATGCAGACGTTTCTTCAATTATGAAAAACGGCGACGTAGCAGTAATTGGTATCGGAGAAGATAATTCAAATGCACGAGTAGATGCAGCAGTTCAGCAAGCTCTAACACATCCATTACTAGATGTAGATTATAGAGGAGCAACTGGCGCATTGGTTCACATTACATGCGGTCCAGATTTAAAACTTGAAGAGTTCGATACTATCGGAAGACTCGTTACAGAAAATCTTTCGCCAGAAGCACAGGTTATCATAGGAGCAAGAGTCAACAAAGAATTCCAAGGAAGAGTAAGGGTCATTACAATTATGACAGGAGTAAAATCTCCATACATCTTAGGAAAAAGTTCTAGCACTTTTGATAGAGAAAACCAAATCAGCACAAACGATCTCGGCTTAGACGATTTAAGTTAAATACAGAATATTTTTATTTTTATTTTTATTTTTTCTCACCTTCGGGTGAGAATTAAATTATTTTTAGACAACTTCTCTACTCATTTTAACTCTTGGAATCATTTTATTATTTTTCCATTTATCAAAATAAAGAACATCTTCTAATTTCTCTTTTTTCTCCGACTTAGACTTAATTTTTGTTTCTATCCCAATCGGGAAAAGTGCCTCAATATGTAATCCTTCAGGAATCTCTAAAGTCCTCCTAACCTGTTCTTTATAAAAATATCCTACCCATGTTGTCACCAATTTTTGTCCCACCAAAGCTAATAAAAAATTCTCAATTGCTGCCCCCGCTTGTTGTGAACAAAAACGATTTCCTCGTTTGCCATAATCTCTGACTAAAGCTGATTCATCTGATACAACGACTACAATATATTTAGCAGTTCCAACAAATTCTTGTTGAGATGCAGCCCCTAACTCTTTGATTTTTTTCTCATCTGAAACTAAAATAAATTTTGCTACAAACTGCCCCCCTGCGCTCGGTGCGAACCTTGCCATATCAATAGCTCGAATAATCTTTCGCCAATCCGGCTCCTTCAAATCAAATCGCCTCACGCTCTTTCTTTCTTTAATAGCATCTTCTAATTGCATAGAATAAAATAGAATAAGAAGTTTATAAAATTTCCTAAAAGCACGATTTTATCCATGAAACATCTCCAGTATTACTTTATGAATTATTGGAAAAAATGATAAAATTTTTAAACATTGCATCAGTTATAAGATAAACAAAAACTATGGAATTAACAAATTATCATCTCCACACGAATAAAGGATCCCACGGTCACCTATCATCAAAAGAAGTTATAAAAAAATCAATAGAAGATGGTATTAAATATATTTGCTTCACAGACCATTATCCGCTACCGAATCACATAAAAAAAGAAGATGACAGTAACTTTTGTTCTGACGAATATTATGAAGAACTCAAGAAATTAAAAAAAGAATACAAAAACAAAATTAATATTTCCATAGGAGTAGAAATAGACTGGATAGAAGAACTAGAGGATTACTTAAGAAACGAAATTAATAAAAGAAACTATGATTTTGTAATAGGTGCCATACATTTAATGAAAGATAAAGGAGGAACTCAATATTTACAACCCCATGCAAAAAACAAGCTTATAGAAAATTATAATGGAATTAAAAATTTCATAACAGAATACTATCGCCAAATTAGACTAATGATAAAATCTGGAATGTTTGATAGCATAGGACACCTCGACAGAATAAAATGGAACAACCAAGCATACTTCTCTGAAGAAGATGATTGGTACAAAGATGAAATAATAAAATGTCTTGATATAGCAAAAAAACAAGACAACTGCATTGAGGTAAACACATGCGGACTCTTTCATTTCGGAATAGAAGAACAATATCCAAACCGCTGGATTTTAGAAGAAATCAAAAAAAGAAACATTCCAATCACTATTGGAACAGATGGACATGATTTCGTTAATGATGGATTAAAAGAAGGATATAAAACATTAAAAGAAATTGGATTTACTCATGTATGTATTTATCAAAATCGTGTAAGAAAAAAAATTCCTCTTTAACTCTTTTTCAGCAATGCCCTCATTCTTTTATCCAAATTATCTGTATAAGCTTCCTGATCACTTTCAGGCACATATAATTTATAACAGGCCATCATATCAACTACGGCCAACATTGAATAAACACCCTCTCTTTCCTCTGCGCCATCTAATCGTGGATGGTTAGAATAATAAATCTCATCAAACAGCCCCGCGAGTTCATCTTTTCTTTTGAAGTTACCTTCAGGGCCAAAAAAATTAAGCCCAGTTCTAATGCCTTCCTCTTCCGAATTTCCTGCAGTCGCCCATTCGAAATCAATAGCACCGGAAACACTCCCTTTGTTTATCATTATATTAGAAGGCTTAAAATCACCATGAATAAGTCTCGGTCTTATTAAATCAAAGGACGCATTATCTGCCTTTTTAGAAACCGCCTCAGCATAAGCTTCAAATTCCGTACCCCTAAGTCGTCCTAGTTCATAATTCAAGACAGTTTCAAATAAAGAATCATAATTTCTAAATGGCCCCGCAAAAGCATTAGGAGTATTAGTCATCAGTTTAATCACAGAATCAACTCCACCACCTTCAACAGGATCTCCAAATAAATCAAACTTAATACTGTGAAACTGACTTTGATAATCAGCTAATTGTTTTGTTATAGTCCTAGCTTCATCATATGTCAATCCCGATGCAAGATTATTTAAATTATCTCCAGGGATATTTTCAAAAATCATATACTTGAATGCAAAATTATTCTTAGAAACATCAGCATAATATACCTTTGGAACTCTAACTGAAGTCTTTTCCGCAACCAAATTTAAAACTAAAATCTCTTTCTCTAGCTTCCCAAGCTCTGCCCCTCTTTCGGGAATCCTAAGAACAAAATATCCTTTATCTGTTTCAAGACGATACATTGTGTTAACCCTTCCAGAAGTCAACTCAACATAATTATCAAGAGAAAGGCTGCTATCAAAGGAGTCAAGCACTTTTTCAGCAGTATATCTATCTACTTCAACCATCAGCTTACCCTCTCAATTAAATCAGCAAATTTTCCACCAAACACAGCAGCACTATAATTATTTTCCACATGCTTCCTACAATCATCACGAGAAATATCTCCAATTTTATCGACAGAAAAAACAAGCTCAGAATAATCTTTAGCCAAGAAACCAGTTTTTCCATGAACGATTGTTTCTTGTGGGCCTCCACGATCAAATGCGATAACAGGTGTTCCGCAAGCCATAGCCTCGACAGGAACAAGACCAAAGGGCTCTGTCTGACTCGGAAACAAAAGCGCCTTTGCATTACCAAGCAATTCAACTTTATCCTTCAAGCCAGCACTTCCGTAAAACTCAACATTATCAGATATTAGTGGTTTAATTTTTTCATTATAATATTCATCATCTGCATATTGAGAATCTCCAAATTCTTCTGGATTAGGCCCAACAACCAAAAGCTTATGCCCCGTATCACGTGCAGCCATCATTGCATGATGAAGCCCTTTTCTTTCAACCATCCTACCCATAAACATCAAATAATCATCATGATTATTAGAAAAATCAAAATTATCAACAGCAATACCATTAGGAATAACCGACAATCTATCTTCAAATCCAGAAAAATCCAAATCTTCCAAATAAGAATTCGCAATATATTGACTCGGTGAAGCAAAAGAATCTTTTCTTTTCTTAATATATTTTCTCATTTCCTTAAATAAACTCGGAGACCAAAAATATTTTGATTCCATATCAAGACCGCAAATAACAGTAGGACCTGACTCTTCTATACTAACAGGCAAACTCGCCCCAAGACATCTATCAACAATAACAGACAAATCAGGAGTATCTCTAATAAACTTTCTAACCACTGCCTCAGTATTTCTCATACCTTGATAATAATGCTCCAATGCAGCACCAGAATAACTTTCGTGATCAATAATCCCAGGAACAAGTGTACCCTCTATCTTAGAATCCTCTCTTGCCACAGTATAAACATCATAACCTAATTTTTCTAAAGAAGAATCGAGAAGATAAACCATTTGCTCAGTACCTGCAACTGAATCTTTCGAAGTAGGAATAAAGGGAGGTGCTACAATCAAAATTTTCTTTTTATCAACCATATTAATTAAAAAAATTATGAATATTTAAATCTTCCTATTTGTAATAACTACAAAGTGACTACTAGTTCTGATTGATTCAAAACAGGAATTATATTCCCTCGCCATTTTTCCTGAGCAACAAGTAAATTTTCATAATCAGTTTTAGAATTAATATGATACTCGTTCAAAACATCATAGCAAGTATTAAAATCGGGACAATCAAATATATCGGCAAGTCTACTTGTCGGATATTCAATTCTACTAAGCATTTCGGTTATCCTTTCATCTCTTTCAACATCATTCGAACAAGTCATTCTAATTAATATCGGAGCATATTTAAGCCAACCAATTAAAGAATCAGCAAATCTCCACTTAGTACTCTTCGTAATAGGTATCTTCTCCAAGAACTTAGGAAAAATATCATCAAAAATATTAGGATACATAGTAAATGGATCATGAAATATAAAGGAGTTCACTTCAACAACATTAACATCGTCAAGCTGCAATGCAAAAATACTGTCTTCCCCTCTTGCCCTTGAAGGAGGCGTATAAAAAATAGGAATCCTCCCTTCTCTTACGGCAGCCAAATTAATTCCCATATTCCCTGCATAAATAGTCTTACCATATGCTCCCGATTCAACCACAAAAGGTCTAGTCGGACTCAATGTTTCTTTTATTGGCAAATATTTCACTTTATTCATCAAGTTAAAAAAGGAATCTCTTGTAATAACATCATTGCCAAGCTCCAATGCTTCACCAAGTTTTTCCCTAATTTCCTCAGGAATATCTTTTTCAAAATCAGAAGGAATTGGTGACTGATATCCCATATAAGGTCCTCTTGTAATGTCGGCACCTTCTGATAATGCCTTAATGTGCGGACCAAAGAAATCAAGATTCTTCCATGTAATTTTTCCATCTTCTTTTTTCACAGGAATTATTGGAGCAGAGTCGTCATCAACACATATAGCATAATCACAACCATCTCGCAAAGCATGTATTAATGCAGAATTCCTTTGCTTAGAATAACCACGTCCAGAAAATAACAAATCACTCAAATTTCTATCGATACTAGAAGAATTAGCAATCCCTTCACTAATTTGATCTCGATCTTCTTTTGTTATATATTTAATTTTATTCAATTTTTCAGAAAGCTCCTCACCTATAATAAAATCTTTAACTCTCGAATTAAAATATTCAGTATCTATAGAAATATAAACAAAAAAATCCTCATAATCAAATCCATGAAAAACAGCATTTTCAATAAAAGCCTTAACAACTTTTTTCACAATAGGTCTACCACTAGAGATAGTTAACGCAATCTTTCTATTTTTCAATTTATTTTTTCCTTTTATTCTCATATTAATTTTTCCAGAACTAATTTTTCCTAAATTTTAGCTCTTAAACCTTACTGATTTATAGTATAAGTATTATAAATACTTATGGGTTTCCTTATAAACTTAATGTTTAATTCAATAATAACAACGCAATTTTAAGACAAATATAATAAATATCATAATTAAATTAAATTAATAAATATCCCAAAATCACACAATAAGAGAACGTCCGGAAGAGGACTCGAACCTCCGACATCACGGTTAACAGCCGTGCGCTCTACCTGCTGAGCTATCCAGACACATTAACTAAAAAATTAAATCATTTTTAAATATAACTAATAAAAACAAAATTCACTTAAAAGTTGCTCTAGCAAGATTTTTTGCATATTGTGACCATTCCCCATTTGTAGAAGCTTTTTCATATTTCACGCTATTGAATCCCACTTCCTCTTCTCTCAAAGAATTTAATAATTTTTGAAGATTTTCATTGTCAACTCTATTAATTCCCTTCCTCTGTCTTATCACTCCTTCATTACCAAGAGAAAACAAAACACTTTTTTCATCTCTTTTATAATTTAGCAATTCGAGAGCCCGAATTAAAGCAAGATATTCTAATGTATTATTCGTTTCTCTCTCGAAAGATTTACTGTGTTCTGCAATTTTCTCCTGATCTTCATTCAAAAAAACCATTCCTATTCCTCCTCTTCCAGGATTATTAACACATCTTACTCTAGTATAAATATTATAATAAAGATAACTTTGAGGTATCTCAATCGTCAGGCTCTCCCTCATCCTCTTTCTCAAAATTATTAGTAATCTTTCCTACTCCTTCTTTCAACCCCAAATCATCTTCCTCAAATTTTCGCCTAGAAACATTTTGTTTTTCTAGATATGCAAATACATTTCCATGTTTTGCCCCTTGAATCAACGACTCAATTCCTTGCACGACCGCATCCAAATGATTTGAATCTACAATAACACCGACGGTATTTCCACTAATAACAATTTCTGCCCCTGTCAAATTCTCAATTGTTTTTCTCGCTTTCCCTCCAGTTCCAATAAGTCTAGCTCGAACTTCTTTCAAATTTTTCCGTCTCGTATGCTCTTTAACTTCAATAAATTCCAAAACAAAATCTTCATTAATCAGCAATAACGCATCATCAACGTCAAACCCAAAATCAACAGCCCGAACAACTTTCTCAACCAAATATTCATCTAATTCAGAACCTTTAACTCCAACGAATCCTTTTCCAAATCCAATTTTTATTTTTACCTTATTCTCAACCACAGGCACAGCTTTCTTAATCTTCCGCATATTCTTAACAGCAATATTTCTCATAACATAATAAAAATAAATAAGTTTATAATCTTAACTAGAACTCACCTTCATCTGTTGTCAGCTTCCCCATCTGCTTCAACTTCGTAACCTGATTCAGTGTGTACTTAAATAAAACATCTCCTTTGTCATCATCAAATTCCCATGGCTCAATAATAATTGCATCTCCTTCTCTTAGCCACAACCCTCTTCTTTTTCGTCCTGGTACTCGACAATTACGAGTTTTCCCATCCATACACGAGACTATCATGCGACTTCCTCCACATCTCTGCGCAATAATTCCAATAACTTCTCGACCTTTTGGTAATTTCACACGAACCGGACCTTCTTGCCCTGGCACAAAAACCTTCTCTTTATTCTTCTTAGACTTGTCTTTAAATTTACTAAACGCCATAAACAAACAAAAAGAAATCGCTTTATAAAATGTGCTAACAACTACACCAAAGCCAGCGCAAACGGAACTCCCTCAATCATAACAATGCCTTTATTATTTACAATTCCTAATTCCTTCGCAATTCGAACTGAATTCTCTCCAACAAAATTAAACGTCGCATCCTCATTGCTACACCGAACAATCTCTCCCGCCACCTCTTCCTCGCTCATTTCCTTGCCATTAAAAAATTCTCCACTCACGTCCAAAACTCTCTTCTCGTCTACAAGCTTTCGCCCAAAAACATCTTTATCACAAACAGCAACGACCCATCGATATGATTTATGAATCTTTAATAAAATCTCTCCCATAATTAAAATAAAATCTATGAGTTTATAAAATCTTGCCAACACAAATCTTTAAATACTCAATTGCACATTATATCTTGTTCAACTTCGGTTGAATATTGTTTGGCTTCGGTTAAACAATCGGTTGGTTAACGGTTTCGGCCGTTTTCCTTCCACTTTTTTAATTTTTATTGTTTATTCTAAAATATAACATAATAATCTTGCAAACTACAAAAAATTTAAACTCCCCTCTCCCTAAGGGGAATTTTTAAAAATAAATCTAATAAGCTTTTTTGGCTTCACCATCTGAAACTGCCTTTTCGGCATTATCTTTGGACATAATTCTACACATCCCGCATCCACACACAGAACATTTCCCCTTAGCCATATAACCCCCACGAGACGTCATATTCATCTCAGCGTCCTTCATTGGTTTTTGTTCCTTGCATTTCATACATCTTCCTTCAATTGTCATTTTACCTCCTATTTTATTTAATTCGCTAAATCTTATGAAGCTCGTACTTTTCCCCGCACGCAAGACACTTCAAAAACAGCTTACCTTTCTCCTCATTTAATTCACTATCGGGCTTTTTACACTTCGGACACAGCACAAACCGATTTACATATTTTTCTATTCTCTCGTTAATATCCTTTCTGGGCACTCTTCGCGACAAAATCAGTCTGTCTCCTTTGATTTCCCCTGAACTCGCTAATTCTTTAGTTAAAAATTTTAGCAAGTGTTCCGGTGTTCGTCTAATGCACATAGCAATTTGTGAAAAGTTTGAAATAATGGTCCGCACTCCCTCGTAATGACCCTCAACCTTCAAAATTTCAAATCGCCCACATTCCTTCGTCACCTTAACATCTTTATATGCTTCGTTCAACAAACTCTCATAATCCATGAAATACACATGAAAATTCCCTTTATAAAAATTTACACAGAACAAATCTCACCAAAAACCTTATAAATAGAGAAAATTAATAACTAATATAAATTCTAGAGATTGCTCTACAATTCTAAAATGGACACGGATTTGAAAAAAAATATTTTGACAACAGGTACGAGCTTAGTTGGAATAGTCTGCAAAGACGGCATTATCATGGCAGGCGACCGTAAAACAACAGCAGGTGGCCAAATTGTAATGAGCAAAGATACTCAAAAAGTAACAGCCATAACAGACTACATAGTAATTTCAGGAACTGGGACATCATCCGATGTAGAACTAGCAAAAAAATTAATCAAGGCACAGCTAAAACTCAAAGAACTAAGAGATAAAAAACGTCCAACAGTCAAAGAAGCGGCGAATATGATTGCGATGACTTCTTATAGAAATATTCGACAACCCTCTATGATTCCCTTTATGGCAGGATTAATGGTTGGAGGCTTAAACGAAAACGGAGAAACAGAACTCTATTCAGTTGAACCAGCAGGAAGCGTAATGAAAATAAAAGACTTCGATGCAAACTTTTCATCAGGCATGCCCTATATTCTTGGATTATTGGAAAGAACATATAAACCGGGAATATCAGTAAAAGAAGGCGTAGAACTAGCAGTAGAAGCAATCAAGTCCTCCTCAGAAAGAGATACCGCTTCTGGTCATGGTATTGATGTTTTTACAATTACAAAAGAAGGGGTAAGCCACATTTCAAAACAGAAGGTCGAAAAAGTTTACAAGGAATATAATTAATTTAAAATTTAAAATGGCAGATATCTTAGAAACAATAGAATCGCAATTGCCACGAGGCACAGTGGGTTCAACAATATTTGAAGGAGCGAACATCGTAGTCTACACAACAGACACGGCATTTTTCAAAAATGGCGATTCTACAATTAAAGAAGTTGTAAACACAATTAAAAAACGAGTTGAATTACGAGCAGACAA
>CAYNZD010000001.1:82958-84176 GCA_964401675.1 Candidatus Woesearchaeota archaeon
TAGACCTATCAACAGTTGACGCAGTCGTCTTATCTCACGCACACTTAGATCATTCAGGATTAATTCCTTATCTATACAAAATGGGATACAAGGGCCCAGTTTATATGACAGCTCCAACGCGAGACATTTCCGCACTAATGGCACTCGATTTTATAGGAGTTGCATACAAACAAGCAGCCGCCCCTCTCTTTAAATCATCTGACATTCGAAACATGGTAAAACATTCAATCACTTTAAACTACCAAGAAGTAACTGATATCACCCCTGACATTCGAATCACACTTTACAACGCTGGTCATACACTTGGGTCCGCAATGATTCATTTCAATATCGGAAACGGATTGCACAACTACGTTTATTCGGGCGATATCAAATTTGGCAAATCCCGTTCGCTAGAATCCGCAACATCTTATTTTCCAAGACTAGAAACCTTGCAACTCGAAGCAACATATGGAGGCAAAGATAACAATTATCCTCCACGAAAAGACTCCGAACAAGAGTTAATTGATTTTGTAAATAATGTTGTATCTAACAATGGAAAGGTTTTACTTCCCGAATTAGGAACCGGTCACGCTCAAGAAAAAATGCTTCTATTGGACGATGCAATGCGAAGTGGGAAAATTCCAAAAGTCCCAATTTATGTTGATGGAATGATTTGGGATATTAACGCAGTCCACACTGCATACCCTGATTTTCTCTCAAACTCACTCCGAGCAAATATTTTCGCAGACAGAAACCCTTTTGTATCAGATGTATTCAGTCAAGTAGGTTCACAGCATGAAAGAAGAAAAGTAATTGAGGGTGGACCCTGTATAATTTTAGCTACATCCGGTATGCTTGTAGGCGGAGCATCTGTTGAATATTTAAGAGAATTCGCAGATAGCCCAAACAATGGGCTATGTCTATCTTGTTATCAACCACCAGGAGGACTTGGGCGACAACTTAAAGAAGGATTAAAAGAAGTAAAATTTAATATAAACGGAAAAGATGAAATTGTCCCAATAAAATTAAAATTTTTGAACATTGATGGATTTTCAGGACACTCATCTCGAAATGAGTTAATGGCATTTATGAATAATATAAATCCAAAACCTAGAAAAGTTATTATTAACCACGGCGAACAATCCAAATGCCTAGACCTTGCATCAAGCATCTATAAATCTCAGAGAATTGAAACCACCGTCCCAAAAAATCTAGAAACAATTAGATTGAGATAAA
>CAYNZD010000002.1:0-38506 GCA_964401675.1 Candidatus Woesearchaeota archaeon
TAGCTGCATCCTCCAGCAGGATAAACTGGAATTAAACAAAAATGTTTATTTATGAAATTAAAATTTCAAACCCTTTTGCTTCCAAAAGATTAAAGGTAACCTCTTGGAATTTGCTACTAATAATTAAAACAATTAAAAATATCTAAATTAATTTATACATTCGCACGAATATATTTTATTTAGAAAGATCGCTCCATTGCTTTAAGACATAACTAGAATTAATCATCATCACACTCGATTCAGTGATCGGGCGCTCATTCTAGCCTCAAAATTATCAATTGAAGCTTTGGATATTATCTCCAAAGTTATCATTTTGTAATATTACTGGCAAAAATCCGTTTATAAATCTGTCGTTTAACAAAAAACATTTTTACTGACGACTAGGAAACAAATTATTTCCAATCTTCCACCCCTCAAATACAACTAATCCACTTAATCCAAATAAAACACTCATGCCTAATTGCCAACTAGTCAAAGTCACAAATCCGAACATAGAACCTAGTTCAGAATAAATCAATCCCAAATGCAAACTACCCGAAATTAGAATAGCATAAATTAAATATTTATTATTCAAAATTCCTGTAGCGAATAAACTTCTACTTGATTTACATGAAAACACAAAAAACAATTCAAAGAAAATAGCCGTACTAATTGCCATTGTTCTTGCGACATCAATTCCAAAGTTGGTCAAACCATAATTAAAAATCCAGAGAGAAGAACATACCATCAAAAATCCGGCAACCACAATCGACTTCCAAATTCCAGAAAGCAAACCACCACTCTTTGGACCGCGTTTCATAATACCCTTTCCAGCTGGCTCAACAGCCAGTGCTAATGCCGGTAAACTATCTGTTACAAGATTCATCCATAAAATAGCAAGTGGCAAAAAGATGAGGGGCAATCCAAACATCAAAGCCAAAATAACAACAATCACTTCCCCAACATTTGCCGCTAACAAAAATTTAATTGATTTTTTCAAATTATTAAATACTCGGCGTCCTTGCCGAACCGCTTTAATAATGGATGCAAAATTATCATCGAGCAAAATCATATCGGAAGAATCTCGAGCAACATCACTTCCTCGAACTCCCATTGCAATTCCAATATCTGCCCGTTTCAATGCCAAAATATCATTAACGCCATCTCCAGTAACGGCAACTGTCTCATTTTGCTTTTTCAAAATCTCAACAACCTTTAATTTCTGCTGAGGTGTAATACGCGCAAAAATAGTTTTTGTCCGAACAACCTTATACCAATCATTTTCATCTAATTTATCTAACTCTTTCCCCTCGATAACTTCTCCTTTTAGTCCAATCTTTTCAGCAATCGTTTTTGTGGTGAAGGCCGAATCACCAGTAATAATTTTAATGCCAATTCCAGCCGCAATAGCTTTCTTAATTGCATCAGCAACCTCTTTCCTCGGTGGGTCAATCATTCCCATAAATCCGGCAAACACCAAATGATTTTCCGCTTTTTTCTGATTTATATTTACTATATCTTTATTAGATATGGCCAATTGTTTAAATCCAAATCCAAGAACTCTTAATCCCGAACTCTCCATTTCTTTTGAAATTTTTGCCAATTCATTTTTCCTCTTTGCTGTCATCAATAAAATCTTCCCATCAACCAATTCCTTAGTGCAGTTGTTCAAAACAAACATTGGTGCACCCTTAACATAGCTTGTTCTAATCTCGCCATCACTCCTAATAATGGACATCATTTTTCTCGTCGAATCAAAAGCGAATTCTTTAACTCTAATATTTTTCTCAGTCAAAATCTTTTTGCCTAAACCAAACTTTTTTGCAACTTTAATCAAAGCAGCCTCAGTCGGATCCCCTAAAACATTGTCCGCTTCATCTCGCGCATTATTACATAAAATTCCAATCTTGAGAATCTGCCTAATATTACTATTGATATTTTTCAAATTCTCAATAGAAAAATTACTTCTTGCATAAATCTTATCTACGGTCAGAGATTCTTCTGTCAGTGTTCCAGTTTTATCGGTACAAATCATTGTCACACGACCTAATGTTTCGGCAGCAGGTAATCGTCGAATCAATGTGTTAACTTTATACATTTGCTTTATTGCAACCGCCAGACTAATTGCAATAATGGCGGGCAGCCCTTCGGGAATCGCACCGATGGCCAAACTTACCGAGACCAAAAACATTTCAATAATTTCAATTCCAACCGAAATTCCAACAATAAACGCAAATATAACAATTATTAAAATTACGATTGAAATATTGCGAGAAAAAATATTAATCTTTTGTTCTAGTGGCATAATTTCATCTTCGGTTTTTTGTACCAAATCAGCCAATTTTCCAAGTTCAGTTTTATGCCCAGTTTCAACAACAACGGCTGTCGCTTTTCCGCGAACGACAGTCGTTCCAGCATAAATCATATTTTTTCTGTCCGCCAAAATTACATCTTCTTCCAAAATTTCAGCTAATTTATCAACTGGAAAACTCTCCCCGCTCAAAACAGCCTCATTAACTTGCAAATTCTCTAAGCTTAAAATCCGACAATCAGCCAAAATTTTATTCCCTTCGTTCAATAATACAATATCTCCAGGCACTAAAAACTTCGAGTCAATTTCCCTTTGTACCCCTTTTCTTAAAACTAAAACTTTATATCTCAAACTTTTTCGCAATTTTTCAATAATTTCTTCGGCCTTATATTCTTGCACAAATCCAATTCCAGCATTCAGCAAAATAATCACTCCGATTACAACAGCGTCAATAAAATGTCCGATTAGAGCAGAAATAATTGTGGCAAGAATTAAAATATAAATCAATAATGAATTAAATTGTCCTAATAAAATTCTAAACCTACTTTTTGTTTTAAATTTCCGAAGAATGTTTTTCCCATATTTGGAAAATCTTTTTTGTACATCATCCTCACTTAATCCATCTTTAGAACTCCCTAATTTTTTTAATACCTCTAATGATTTTGCTGAATGCCAATCCATAATTTAACGAAGATAAACAAGATTATAAAACTTATCCCAACGACAATTCAGAATTTTAAACTCCTTCCTTAACTTCTTCTCCGACAGAAATACTCTTTTCAACTTCTTTGGTATCAGCTTGTTCAATCTTAACTTCCTCGTCTGCCTTCTCGGCCAAAGCTCTCATTTTTTCCTCAATCGCAGATTCTCCAAATTTTAAGTCCTGTTCCTTCTTCTCCCTGGCCAACCTTTTCTTTCTCGGTTCTTCTAAAATCAATTTTTCTCCAACAAAATCTTCAAGACTAGGCAATGGCTTATCAATATTATGAGCTTTTATATATTCTCTCGCCATCAACCAGAAAAATAATCCCATTGATTTATTTGATTTATTATTACCAATTATAACAACATCAATGTCCGCGGTATGATTATTCGTATCACAAATACTTATAACCGGAATTCTAATATTTTTCGCATCTGCCAAAGCATTTTTGTCCAGCCATGGGTCGCAAATAAAAATCATTTTAGTCTCAATAAAGTCATCTAGCACAGTATTGGTTAAAACACCTGAAGGATATTTCTTTGTATAAGTTCTGACCCCAGTTAATTCGGCAAACATTTTTGCCCCTCTCCATCCAGCCTCTCTTTTACAAATTAAAGTCCAGTCGTCAGGTTTAAACTGTTTAATAAAATCAATACCTTCAGCCAACTTTTTATCGACAAGCAGAGTGTTCAAAATCGCCAATCCATCTAACCTTCTCCTGTAAACATATTTCCTCATGGTAGGAGTAATAACCTTTGTTCCCAAATATGAAGCTGTTTTAATATAATCCTCAAGAGGGGTTAAGATTGTCTGATCTTCTTTAGGCTCATCAGAGTCATCCTTAGTTGGAGACTTATCAACTCCAACGTCTTCGTCGGAAGACACATCTCCTTGCTCAACTGATTCGCTGACATTTCCCACAATTTCTTTTTCTTTGCCCGATCCAACGGGTATACCTTTTGGTGTTTCCATTTTAATAAATTATAATTCCACTCAGGAGTTAATGCTACTACGGATTTCCGCCCCGCACCTGAACATATAACTGGTGAGAAATTTTAGTTTATAAGGTTAACGTTTTTTTCAGATATAAATCTAAATTATTTAGCAAAAAAATTCAAGGGCTGAAGACGGATGTTTATTGTAAGAGGATTACTAATAATTTAGATTTATGTCTGAAGAGATTTTTAACAGAACCTATTAACTCTTTATTTCCTCACTCAAAACCGAACCTTGCGTTGCTCCATTAACTTTATCATAGAAATCAAAAACCAATCCAGCAGGCATTTCAACTACAACTTCCAAATCCCCATTATTTTTCCAATTTTCTTCAACCATAAATTCCTTAACAATACCATATGTTTTTCCAGTATGCAAAGCAGGAATAATCAATTTGATTTTTTTCATCTCAACCTTAATTGGCAATATCTTAGACAGCTGATCCAAAATTTCAGAAACCTGTGATTCAACTGATTTATTTTTAACATTAACATGTGCTTCACTTAGCGCTTTCGTAATTCTATCAGGGGTATAAGGTCGTCCTTCAGGCGACACAGCATTTCTTGCTAAAAAATCAACAACTTGTTTATATTTTACATCATGTTTTTCCTTCATCGATTCTGTCGTTTGCACAACTTCACCATCTTTAATAATCTTCTCGGCAGCCATCCTCACATCAGTCGTTCCGAATGCATTTTCTAAATCACTCGTTCCAGCTTTCTCGCCAGATTTCAAATTATGAAAAATTTCGTCAGTCAAAACCGCAACTCCAAGGTCACCTTCCCCTTTCTTAACCTTCATTGCCTCATTTAAATCAACAAGTATTTCAAAATTCTTTCCACCTTTTTTTATTCGTGCAGTTGTATTTCCCATATTATAATCAAATTTTAGATCTTTATTAATCTTGTTAAGCATCAAATTTAAGTTGAAACATTCCTGATAAGTTACAAGTTTCACATTCACCAGCAATTATCAATTCTAGCATTACATGATACAACATATCTTGTGTGCCACTTATTTCAGAACCAAAACGCTTTTCTACAAGAATATAATCTCTACCATCATCCAAATCTCCCAATCTTAACCCGTCAGAGTTAGAAGTTATTTGGATGTTGCCAATACCTCTAATTAAATTAGCATAAATTCTTTTGGTGTATTTAGAAGCATACATTTTATTCTAACTCCTTCCCACTCAGCTTTTCAATCTTCCCCTTGCTTAAAATCCCAGCATCAAATCTATTAACATCAAACTCATCACCCTGAACTTCCTTAAAAATTTCCAAAATTAACTTAATTCCCTCTTTCGAACTCATGTTTTCCCGATATTTCTCTCTCAATAATTTCTTAAAAGTATCATCATTCTCTCCGATGGCGTTGGCTCTGTGTTTTAAATAATTTCCAGTAATATCTGTTGTATACAAAACAGGTCCATCATTAATGCCAGCAAACATCATTGAAACACCGAAGGGTCTTGCTCCGCCATATTGCGTAAATTGCTGCTTAATATCAGCGATATCTCGAACAATCGATTCAGTACTCGGAGCTGAATCATAAGTCATCCTATGTTGCTGTGCTAAAACTCTTGCCTTTTCAATCAAAACTCTCGCGTCAGAGCTAATTCCCGCCGATACCGCAATAATATGCTCATCAACCTCATTAATTTTATTAGCAGACTCTTCAATTACCAAAGAATCTTTTTTTCGTCGGTCCGAAACAATCACAACACTATCTTTGCATAAAATTCCAATTGAAGCAGAGCCAAGCCTAATCGTTTTCTCCGCATATTCAACCTGTAAAATATGTCCATCAGGCGCGAACATCGTAGCCGCTCGGTCATATCCCATTTGTTGGTGTTGTATATCATCCATAGTATAATTAAAAAATTTGACTTAATAAGATTTACTATACTGCATTTTTAAAATTATCTTTTTAATCCACTCAGTGTTCCACTAACTTTTTCAATCTTAATTCCAGCCAAAGCTAGTGCGGCTCGGATATCTTCCAATGATTTTACCAAACAACTTCCAACCAGCCAACTAGAAAAATCCTTTGTAGTAACTTTCATATAAGCAGATTTCGCAAAACCAAGAATACCAATATATTCCAAAATCGCCGCCTCAACTTTCGCGTTACTAGTCTTAACTAAAAAATACCTTCTCTTATCTCGAGCCGATGGCTTAAGCTTAAGTTTTTTTATTTTTGCCATGTTTTTTCTTACGTTTCTTACGTTTCGAAGTTTTTAATTTCTTTCTATTCAATTTTATAACAACAAAAACAACGGACGCTAAAATAATAATCAAAACAACAACCACCCAAAAATAATCTTTAATCACTAAGACTTCAGTTTCGACAAATTCTTCTTTAACAACTTCAACAACTTTTGCCTCAATTGGCTCACTAATTAATTGAATTGTCAATTTCGCAGAATCCTCAGCAATTTCCTCTAATTTAACAAACAAGTCATAATAATCTGCCGAAGTCAAATTCAATTTAGCCGATTGCCCAACACCTAATTTCAAGTTTATGGGTTCACTTTCAATAGTTAAATTAACGTAATCGCCGCCAACTTCATTGATAGTCAGCAAATGTTGCCCGCCTTCAAAATCAAAAATACTAAAACTTATTTTCTCATCTTTTTTCAAACTTTGAGTATGACCTTTAGCTGCTTCAATAACCGCCACTTCATAAATTTTAGGAGCAGAGGAAACACTTACGGAACTACCTCCGCCTCCACCTCCCCCGCTCGAAGTTGGAACAACCGGAGGAGAATTTATTATAAATGAAATTGTAGAAGAATTTCCAGTATTTCCGGTGCCATCACTACAATTAACATAAGCATTATGAGCTATAGCACTCAACCCAGAAACAGAAATAAGATTCGCTCCGGAATTATTAATAATATTTGTATTCAAGGTTCCAACATTATCAATATAAACGCTACAATTAGAAACAGGATTTAAATCAGAAACATTAAAACTAAATACAATAGTCGTAGATGTTCCAGTTGCAACCTCAGATAAATTAATTATAGGGTTGGTCACATCAAAAGTTATACTAAAATTATTTTCAGCCGAAGAATTATATGAATCATTATTAACAGTCAAGCAATTCCAGGAATAATCTTCCTCCTCGGTAAATGTAAAATTAAATGTGGTAGCATTAGTTATCCCACTAATATTTTTTGTTTCATTTTTAACTAATGCACTAGAATTCCAAAGATAAAAAGTTACATTAGAGAGTTCATAAATTTCTTCAGAACTTAAATTACAACTAAAATTAGTTTCATTAACATTAGTATAGATATTATCCGAGGGGCTGATAAGGTTGACAAAAATTCCACCAATAGTTAAAGTATAATTCGATGTTGCAAAATCAGAATTTCCTACATTATCATAACTAAAACAATTCCAATAATAAGTATTATAGGATAAATTTAAAATATTGATTTCCGTTTGATTTTCTGTTCCGGAAATATTAAAATTCGTTTGATTAATTATATCTTTGGAAGAATTCCATAAATAAAAAGTTATATTCTTTAATCCGAAAGTATCTACAACATTACAAATAAAAGTTTGATTTTTTATTGGAGTAATTTTATTATTAGATGGAGAAATAAGAGAGACATTTGGAGCAGTAGTATCTACGGTGAAGGTTCTTGTTTCAGAGGTATTTACTATACCGAAATTATTTTCCCAAAAAATTATATTCCAATAATAAATTCCCTCCAATAAATTAAGAATAAATGAATTAGATGTCCCATTAATTACAGAATTGTTTGTTCGATTGAGATGACTATTAATAGTTAAATCGTAACTTGAACTTGTAGAATTTTTATTATTAATTGTAAAATTAAATGTTGTTTGATTAATCTTCGTAAAATAATTTTGCAAAGGAGAATTAAGGTTTATACTTGGTTTAAAATTTGGAGGATTTACAGTATCTACATATTGAACGTTATCACCTATATTACAATTCATATCATAACGAACCTTAAAATAACCATTTACCCCAAGACCAGTAGTTCCCCAACTATTCTTTATAATCCAATAGCTAGTGGAGTCGTTTCCAGTATTATTATATCCCATTAAGACAACTGCATGATTACTCGTGTTAATAGGACTACAATCCAAGAATCCTTCTTCGT
Source organism: Candidatus Woesearchaeota archaeon (assembly GCA_964401675.1). Classification (GTDB taxonomy): domain Archaea; phylum Nanobdellota; class Nanobdellia; order Pacearchaeales; family GW2011-AR1; genus JAGVXH01. The sequence goes on from CAYNZD010000002.1 coordinate 8,134, forward strand.
CTATATTATCTGTCATATATAGAGATACAGAAAGTGCCCCATAATCAATAATCCCTTGTTGAAGCTCATCATTTGTAAAATCAGAATACACCCCAGGGTAATTTCCGCCTGAAATATTCCACAATCTTTCATTAGAATCAGAACATTTACCCGAGCATAAAGAATCTTCTGCCGTATAAGGAAAGCAGTTTTCATCAGAGATTCCATTAGTTTTAATAAAATCTAATGCAAGACCAAAATAACCACCACTACAACCACCTTGGTAAGAATTATTATTGGAAATGTCATAATACGAATTATCACACGAAACCAAATTCTGCTCAGATAAATCAGGATTCAATCGTGAATTATTTTGATTAATATTATATTTTGCTTCCACTGCACCAACAGTAGAAAAAGCCCAACAACTTCCACAGCTTCCTTGATTCTTCACAGAAGTCATCCATCCACGAGATACATTATCAAAAAAAGTGAAATTCGCCTTGCTGTATTTTGTCCCATTCGGAGGATCTCTCCAATCCCAATAAGAAAAATTAGAAGTAGAATATTCCGAACCTACCTCTAAACTACTACTAACACTTTCTATATCTTGAGAAACGCTCAAAACTTCAGGCCTTGCGGAATATACATCCGAAATTTTTGTTATAGAACTCTCACTTAATTTTTCATCCAATCCCATCATTTTTGTCATAGGAATTTCTTTGTTATTTAACAAATTTGTCCTATCCCTTGATGCCAAATTTTTTTTAGGAACACAAATCGCTTGCCCATTTCCTGTTTTAGTATCATATCCTTGTTGCGCACAATAAGAGTACGCTTTTCCTACCTTTCCCCTTAAAAAATTCCATTCATCTAGTTTAGCACCATCAGGAGTAATACATAAACCCTGTTCTCCTGCAGATATTTTTTTAATTTCATAATTATATCCAAGTTCTTTACAGTAAACCGCTGCAGGATTCTTTAATGCCGAACATATACCGCCAAGTAAAATTATTCCAAAAAATAAAATTATCAAATACTTAATTAACTTCATTTAAATTACATTCTCCTCTGTAAAATGCCCATTCTTCACATTCTGAATTATTTGAAAAAATACAAACTCCATATTGGTTTCCTTGTGCATCATTTCTAATTTCTAATTTATAACCTTGTTTTACACAATAAGTAGAAGCGGGATTTGCAAATCCAACTTTTTGTTTTTCATCCCAAGCAACCTCACAAGTTCCATCGACAGTCTTACAACTTCCTTGTCCACAATCCAAAGTTCCTGGCTCACAATTTTCCGTACAAAAAACCCCACTACAATTTGGTGCCTCGCTTGCCGAAACACATTCAGTTGCATGACAACAGCTGGCGGGAACACACTCAATTTCCTCTTCTCCATTCCATTCCCCGACAAACCAAAAAAATCCTACAACTAACAAAACTCCCATAACAATAATTGTCCCAATCAGTCCCCTTTTATTCATCACTAACTAAACTTATTTGATATTAAAAACATTACTAAACTTTAAAAACTTCGACGTCTACAATTTTTTAATAAGATGGTGAAAATACATACAGTTGGCGGGTTCTCAGAAGTTGGAAAAAATATGGTTGTAGTTGAATTAGAGGAAGACGCATTTATTTTTGATGAAGGATTTTTTTTACCAGCAATTGTATCTATGCAAGAAAGAGATAAAATTATGACCGAACGAAGATTAAAATCTATCAAGGCGGTCCCAGAAGATTCGGTAATTAGTAAAATCAAACACAAAGTTAGAGCTCAATTTATCAGTCACGCACACCTTGACCACGTCGGCGCAATTCCATTTTTATCCGATAAATATAACGCCCCGATTTATGGAACACCATTTACAATACAAGTTTTAGATTCTCTATTAAAAGATAACGATATTGTACTTAAAAACAAAACTTTCGAAATAAAGCCAAATACAACATTTTATGTCCAAGGCAAAAATCAAAAATATAAAATTGACTTCATAAACACAACTCATTCAACAGCACAATGTCTAATGATTGCAATTCAAACACCGAAAGGAGCAATTATTTATGCAAACGATTTCAAATTAGACGACACCCCAGTTTTAGGATTAAAACCAAACTATAAAAGACTAAGAGAGATAGCAAAAGAGGGAGTTCTTGCATTTGTAGTAGATTCGCTTTATTCAGGCTCAGAAAGAAAAACTCCTTCAGAGAAAGTAGCGAGAGTATTACTCGAAGAAGTTTTATTAACAATTCAAAACAGAAATGCGGGGATGATTGTAACAACCTTTTCTTCTCATATTGCCAGATTAAAATCAATAGTTGAATTTGGGAAAAAATTAAATCGGGAAGTGGTTTTTTTAGGAAGAAGTTTGGATAAATATTCAACTGCTGCGAAAAATGCAGGCATCGCTCCATTTCTAAACGACATAAGAATTTCCAAATATCGCAGACAAGTTGAAAAAACTTTAAATAAAGTGGAAAGAAGAAGAAAAGATTATATGATTGTTTGTACCGGTCATCAAGGAGAACCTGGCTCGATTTTGGAAAGATTATCACGACACCAACTTCCATTCAGGCTAAACAAGGATGACAATATTGTTTTTTCATCCAGTGTTATTCCAACAGAAATAAATATAGAACAATTTGCCAAAATGGAAGCTCGCCTAAAAAAGAATAAGCCAAGAATTTTCAGAGATGCCCATGTTTCCGGGCATGCAGGCAGAGAAGATCTTAGAGATATTATGCAAATAGTAAATCCTCAACATGTTATTCCGTCTCATGGCGGACTCGACAAAACACAACCAATGGCAGATTTAGTAAAAGAGCTAGGATATAAGCTCGGAAAACAATGCCACCTAATGCAAGATGGGAGAGTTCTAAAATTGTAATACCATCAGTTCCAAATCAAGAAGAAAAATTAATTGGTGGGCTAAAAAACGCACTCGACAGAGGAGAAACATTAGCAAAAGCAAAACAAAGTTTAATTAATGCGGGATATAAACCGGCAGAAATAACAGCAGCAGCCCAAAAAATACCAACAGCGACACCAGTAATTGGAAAGCAGGTTGCTGCGCCTTCCGAAGCTCCAAGTGAAACACAAGTAACGAATCCTTTACCAACAAACTCAGAGGCTATCCAGTCAAAAAAACTTTCAAAAAAACTTGTTATAATTTTAATTTCTATTTCAGCAATAATCCTAATAGGGGCAGTAGTTCTCGGACTTTTCTGGGACACAGTGTTTTAATGGAAATTTATCAGCCAGCCGAAGACTCATATTTTTTTGTAGATTTTTTAGAAAAATATCTAAAAAAAAATAAAGTTAATTCTTATTTAGATATGGGTACAGGTTCAGGAATTTTATCCAAAACGGCCTCAAAATTTCTCAACAAAAAAAATATTTTAGCAACAGATATAAATCCATCTGTAATAAAATTACTAAAACAAAAAAATTTCAATACAGTTCAATCAAATCTTTTTGAAAAAATTAAGAACAAATATGATTTGATAACTTTCAATGCTCCTTATCTTCCATTTGACCCACGCGAACCAAAATCCTCGCAACTTGCAACAACTGGAGGAAAATGTGGCGATGAAATATCAATTAAATTTCTAAAACAAGCAAAAAAACATTTAAACAAAAATGGAAAAATATTTTTATTAATTTCCAGCTTAACTCCAATGGATAAAATAAAAAAATTCAATCCAAAAATCGTCGCAAGAAAAAAAATATTTATGGAAAAGCTTCTCATACTAGAATTCAATTAATGCTTAGCAATTTCTTTCTTGGCGATAATATAAGTTAATGCAACAACCATAATAATTGTTAACGAAACAGTAATACAATTTCTAACAATTTCATCGATGGCAATAAGCGCCAAATTAATAGCATAAACTCCAAAAACATAAAGAATAAAATAATACAAATATTGTGAAAGTGCTTTCCAATCAGTAATCTCACTATCCTCGATAATGCCCCTCAAATAAATTGCAATTGCAAATCCAATTCCAATTAAAATCAATGCACCGACAAACGCAGGAATAATCAAAAGTATTTTACTAAAAAAGTTCCCAAGAAATGGAAACGGCAACTGCTTCAAAGCAAGATTAATAAATATAATATAAACAACCCACTTAATCACGGTAATAATTAGCCTTACAAAACTAGGACTAACCTGCTCTTTAACATCCGTAGCCTTATTGATCCTTTTCAAAATATACGCAACAAACTTGCCCAAGAAAATCCCTGCAAGCAACAATGCAAGTGCTAAAAAAATATCTAACAAAAGATTACCCGCCAGTCCATCAAAAATGTTATTCAAATCCATTTTATTTTGTTTCAGAGATTGAATTTATTATATCGTCAGAAATTTCTCCTTCCTCATGGATACTCTTAATGGCCTCATTAATGGACTTAATTTCTTCCATCTCCTTATTTTCAATGAATTTAAGCCCATCATTAATCGCTTCCTCCCATATCTTTTTTCTTTCGCTCTCTCCAGGGCTATCATAATATCCCATATTAAGGATTTGGCCATCGCCACCAAGCACAAATTGATCATATACCTTTTTCATCCACTTAGATGCAGCTTTTGCATCTCGTTTATATATCATCCAAAAAAGAGAAGTTATAGAACTGTATGCAACTTTATGAACATCAGTTCTGCACCCAGTATTTTCTCCAGGAACATTACAAATTTTCATAGCCTTTTTCAAAGAAATTAAACCACCTCTTTTTCTAAACCAATCATTCCCATAAAATTTCTTATCATTCTTCAGCCCATAAGATCCATGAACACAGCTAAATTTCGGATCCGGAGAAAGGTATATGCTGTATCCATACTCAAAGACTCTCGAGCCAAATTCAGTATCCATATATCTCTGGGAAGGCGTTTTAGGGAAACCACCAACCGCAAGAAAAATCTCTTTTGTTGTAATAAAATATCCCCCAGAATTCTTTATCTGAAAAGGCATCAATATTTGAAAGTCTCCAGGAATAAATTTTTCTCTATATTCTTCTGCTAAATACTCTTCTGGGAAATTCCCCTTTTTACTCGTGAATATTCCTTTTGAGAAATCTAGTTGTCCGATCTCGGACATTCTACTTATATGCTCCGGAAAAGTAGATCGACTGTATGGTGGAAGATTAACAATACCTACTTTCGCTCCACGATTTTTCAACCATTCAAAAGTATAAACTCCCCCGAAAGAAGCATAAGGAGCAACGATAGAATCATCATCGAAGAAGATAGCGTATTTGGAAGAGGCATTTCCAACGCCTATATTGATAGACTCCGAATAGCCAAGATTCTTTTTATTCTTGATATATTTTAACGTTATGCCAGCTTTCTCAGCTTTGCTTTTATACGATTCAAAGATTTGAGAGGTGTAATCAGTACTACAATCATCAACTACAACAATTTCATTAACACTAGGCTTTTGCAATATCGCAGAATCAAGACACCAAGATAATGGATTATTTTCTTCTTTCATCGTGTCAGGCTTAAATGGACAACGATTATATGTAGGAATAATTATTGAAACATCAAGTTTTTCATAAGGTAATTTAAAATTGTCAAGATAAGAAACAATATAATATGGTTTTTTCATTTCCTCGTCAAAGTCTTTCTGAATATCACGACCGCCTGGCTCATCATCATCAGAACTTCCTTTTTTCTTGGACTTAACCATTATCCCAACAGCCCAAAACTGCTTAAAAAGCTTCCGAATTACCATTTTAATTAAACTTAAATATAGGATTTTTCATCAATTTACATGGGCTGTATATTTTGTGAATTTATTAATGGAAAGAAAAATCACGTCTTAGATAACGATTTCGTTAAAAATAAGTCGCCCTATCCACTAATCCCAGTTTTTGAAGACAAAAATATTTTTAGTTTTCTCAGTATTCCCGATAACACAAGAGAAACACATCTATTAATCATTCCAAAAGAACACCATGAATTCATAGAAGATATGCCAGAAGAAGCTCTCAATAAAATATTCCCAACTATAGCAAGAATAACAGGACTTGTAAGAAAAAATTACGGAGATTGTCAAATTCTACTTAATAACGGAAAAAATGCAGACCAATATATCAAGCACATTCATTTTCACATTATTCCAAAAAATTCAAGAAAGCTCGTTCTTTGGAATAATCTTTCCCATAAAAAATTTGAAGAGCTATCGAGCGAATTAATTGATATTTTCAAACACACTCAATAAACCACAACTATCTTTAAATATCTCTCACAACTTTTTAAATTATGGTAAAATTCGCACATCTAGCAGATTGTCATTTAGGTAGCTGGAGACAAGAAGAGCTTCAAAAATTAAATTTCCAATCTTTTCAAAAAGTCATAGATAGATGTATTCAGGAACAAGTAGAATTTATTCTAATCTCGGGAGACCTCTTCGATTCAGCATATCCTCCAATAGAAATTCTAAAAGATTCCTTTGCAGAATTTAAAAAACTCCACGACGCAAAAATACCGGTATACTTAATCGCAGGCTCACATGATTTTTCCGCATCAGGCAAAACATTTTTAGATGTTTTAGAAAAAGCGGGTTTCTGTAAAAATATAGAAAATTGGCAAATAGAAGAAGATGGCAGAATAAAATTAAAGTCCCACATGCACAACGATATTGCAATTTATGGATATCCCGGAAGAAAATCAGGGATGGAAATTAACGATTTATCAAAAGTATATTTTGACTCAACCCATCCATTCACAATTTTTATGATTCATACAACAATTAAAGATGTAGTGGGCACAATTCCGATGGAGTCAATTGAAAAAGAAAAATTGCCACTCGCAAATTATTATGCAATGGGGCATATTCATCAACCTTTTCAAGCTTGCGAAAGAAATTCTCATTATATTTACCCAGGACCAACATTTCCAAACAATTTTCAAGAATTGTCAGACTTGCGGCATGGCAGTTTTCAACTAGTTGAATTTGATGGCGCAAATATCAAAACAGAAAACATCAAAATTCCATTGAAAGAAGTCGCCTCGATAGAATTGGAAATAGATAATGGATTAACTGCGACACAGGAAATAATAAACGAACTTGACAAATCAAATTTAAGAGACAAAATAGTTTTATTAAAATTAAAAGGGACATTGCTACAAGGCAAAACGGGCGACATAAGATTTAATGAAATAGAGGAATTCACAAAAAAGAAAGAAGCATTTATTTTTCTCAGAAATATTTCATCAATCAAAATTCGAGATTCCGAATTTAAGATAGAATCATCTTCGTCAGACAACATAGAAAATATTGAACAACAAATTCTAGGAGAATACTCACGAAAAAATCCAGCAGATTTTAATAAATACCTTCCACAATTAATGACGGGGTTGTCCATAGAAAAAAACGAAGATGAAAAAACAATTATTTATGAGGAAAGGCTTTTGGCAGAATTAAAAAATATTCTAAACATTGAACAAATATTATAATGTTATTTAAAAAATTAATTATTCAAAATATAAGAAGCTATGAAAATTTAACCATCGAATTTCCAAAAGGCTCAATTCTTCTAGCAGGAGAAATTGGCTCGGGAAAAACATCTATCCTTCTTGGATTACAGTTTGCACTTTTTGGATTACAGCCCGGACAAAAAGGGGCATCAATTTTAAGACAGGGAGCCGACAACGCATATGCATATTTAGAGATGGAGATAGATGGCGAAATAATAATACTTGAAAGAACAATAAAAAAATCAAAAAGCGATAGCATAACTCAAGATTCAAATATCATTACGACAGGTATGATTCGCGAAGAACTCTCGACCTCAGAAATGAAAGACAGAGTGATTAAACTTTTGAATTACCCAAAAGAGTTTATTAAAAAATCAAATCTTCTGTATAAATTCACTGTCTATACCCCGCAAGAAGAAATGAAATCAATTATTCAAGAAAGGCCAGAAATTAGACTTGATACTCTGCGACATATTTTTGGGATTGATCGATATAAGCGGATTAAAGATAATGTAGAAATACTTTTACATAAACTCAAAGAAACAATAAAACTCAAAGAAGTGTTCGCATCAGAATTAAATCTTTTAAAAGAAAAATTTACATCTGAAAACGAAAGAAAAATTATGCTAACAAGGAAAACGAATAATCTAAATTTAGAATATCAAAATCTCATTTTAGAAAAACAGAAAATTGAAGACATGTTAATTTCAACTCAAGATGCAATTGACGAAAAAAAAGAAATGAATTCTGAATCGGGAAAATTGACAGCTCTTTTGCAAGGCAAAAAAGATTTAGAATCCAGAATGAAAAAAGAAATTAATTTAATGCAAAAACAAATTTATGAGAAATTGAATTTTTCAGAAGAGAAACTAAAAGCAGTTATAGAATTATTAGAAAAACATAAACGAATTCTTGACGAGAAAAACTCAGAATTTTTAGAGCTATCCTCTCGCGTTTCTGTTCTTGATTCAAAAAAGGAAAGACCATTAGAGCTTAGAAATAAAATAACATCTTTGGAAAATTGCCCAACTTGCCTTCAGTCTGTAGGCCAGGACCATAAAAACAGAATTGGGAAACAGACTCAATATGAGATTGAAGAAATTAATCGAGAACTCGAACAAAAAATTCAACAAAAGCAAATGTTAAATATTGATATTGATATTGAAAAAGAATTAATACAGGAATATGAAGTTGACAGAAATAACTTTCAACAAGATAAAATAAAATATGAGCACCAAAAAACGATTGAAATAAAAATTAAATCAGACATGTTTATTTTAGAAAGAATTTCAAATGAAATTATCGAGTTTGAAAATCAAATTGAACAACTTCAGATAAAAATCCAAACGTTCTCACAATCGCAGGAAATTTTTAATTCAACAAAAAAAGCATTTCGGGAAATAAGCGAAACTTTACGAATAAATGAAATTACCATAGCTACAAAAAATAAAGAATTAGAAATTTTAAACATAAACCTCGAGGAATTATCTACAGAAATTCAAGATAAAGAAAAAATACGAGAACAAATCAATCACTTAAGAGGATTGCAAGATTGGATTCAGGAAAAATTTATAATAATGATAAATCTCACTGAAAAAAATGTCATGATAAATCTCCGGAATGAGTTTTCAACAATTTTCACCGAGTGGTTTTCAATGCTAGTCTCTGATTCTCTCTCGGTTCGACTCGACGAAGATTTCACCCCGATAATTACAAACCAAGATTATGAAATTGATTATGATTTTCTATCTGGAGGAGAACGAACCGCAACAGCTTTGGCCTATCGGCTTTCATTAAACCAAGTATTAAACTCAATGTTATCAAATATTAAAACAAAAAATATTGTTATATTAGATGAGCCAACCGATGGGTTTGCATCAGAACAAATTGACAAAATGCGAGATATTTTCGAGCAACTTAGAGCAGACCAAATAATTTTGGTATCTCACGAAGAAAAAATTGAGGGGTTTGTGGACCATGTAATCAGAGTAAGAAAAGAAGGAGTTTCGAGAATTCAATAATCAAAACACTTATCTCACCAGAAATACCTACTGGGTGAAAACCCTGGTTTTTAAGTAAAATATTTAGAAACACTTAAAAACCAATTTTATCCCATATATTCATGGAAATTAAAATTTTAAAAGACGAAAAAAGCGAAATGGATATAGAGCTATCCAATTTAACTATAGCAGAAGTCCTTAGAGTTTATTTAAATAAAGAGGGCGCGAAATTAGCAGTTTGGAAACGAGATCATCCAACAAAGAATCCGATTTTACATATTGAAGGAGACAATCCTAAAAAACTCTTAAAAAAAGCGATTGCATCGCTTGAAAAAGAAACAGACAAAATTGTTGACGAATTCAAAAAAGCAAAATAATTCTACAATATAAATTATTATAAAGAAAACTTATATCAATAATTTTATGACAACCAAATCTAAAATCTCTACTGGGTCATTCGACCTAAACAAATTTCTTTTCGGCGGATATGAAAATGATATTATCACAACGCTCTATGGACCGGGCGGGTCTGGCAAATCAAACTTTTGCGTGTTGACCGCGACGTCACAATCGAAAAAAGGGAATAAGGTGATTTTCGTAGATACCGAAGGAGGATTTTCTGCAGATAGGTTCAAGCAAATTCATCAAGGAACAAAGGAAGAAATAGAGACAGCATTGCAAAACATTTTACTCCTAAAACCTACATCTTTTAAAGAGCAGGAAGAAGATTTCCAAAAATTATTAACTTATGTAAAACAAGGAGATATATCATTAATTATCATAGATTCGATAGCAATGCTTTACCGGCTCGAACTCGGCGATGCGATAACGACGAAAGACACCGAAAAAATTTCTGAAGTAAATAGAAAACTTGCAAAACAATTGAGGTCTTTAAATGAAATTGCAAGAAAACAAAATATCCCAATTATAATTACAAATCAGGTTTATTCGACGTTTTCTCAAAATCAAGAAGATAAAAATTTTGAAAGAAAAGTTTCCATGGTTGGTGGAGATCTTCTAAAATATTGGAGCAAGTGTTTAATCGAACTCCAAGATTATCACGGCAGAAGAAAGATTATTTTAAAAAAGCATAGAAGTTTACCAGTTAAAGAATTAGCTTTTGAAATTACTAATGTGGGGATTAGGAAACGGGGATTATTCTAATTATTATTAATAAAGAAACTTAATCTTTAAGATAAATAACGTCCAGAGTAACAAAAGTTAATATAATCCTCAGAATAACTAAAATTTGCTAGAGCTTTCACTGGTTTATTAAAAGTTTCTTCAAAATATATTTTTGCTTCTTCCATAGTTTTTCTTGTATTAACATCTTCATCAAAGAGAACTATCTGTTTTCCCTGACTCAGTACTTGAATATGTTTTTTTTCAGCATCGGTCAATTGAGGAGCTATATCTTGTTTTTTAGTTTTTGAAAATCTTGCTACATAAAAATCAGAATTTGGATCGTCCAAATAATCACAGTATCTTAAATATACATCCATTCCAGGCGCAATACCACCATTACCTAAGGCCAAAAATAGAACATTGTTCCCGTTCGTAAGATCATGAAGATGTTTGGCAGAACCAAAAGATAATTTTGGGTTAGAAGCCTTCCATGATTTTCGATCCATATCTTGGATCAATCCTTTTTGCAGAATTTTGCCATCTTTGCTTTGATTAATATACGATCTAAAATTTTCTAATTCTCCCAAAGAAGATTTCGGATCTCTATAGATATTCAACCCGAGTCCAATAGATCTTTTTAAGATTTCCTCGCTATCTCCAGAGCCCTCATTCGCAATTTTATGTTCCATTGAAGACCTGATAATTCTTGAGGCGTGTAGAGCCAATGACAGATTATTTTTGTGCATTCTATTATCCAAATAACGATGAACCCCAGGAATATTTTTAATTACAGAATGATAGGCCGAATTCTTGCTGGTAATAATTTTTTCTGTTTCTTTGAGAACTCCATCTAGAGTTCCCCTATATTTCATGTTTCTAGCTTCCTTAGGATATTCCTTGTCAGTTATAGTAAAACTATCCCATAACGATTCATATTTCATACAGATAGTTGTACAAAGAACTTTATAAAGTTTACTATTAGTAAGTGACGACAGAGTTTGTATAAGAGCCACAATAAAACAGGTGCTTTAAATCATAAAATAAGTAACAGATAATTCAGGTTACCATAAAATTTTCAATAAGTTATTGACTTTTATTAAGAAAAACTTCTAAGTGTTTTTTATTCTTATTCGCAATCTCTAGATATTTTTCTCTGCTAGTGCTATTAACAGCATAAACTGCAGACCACAATAATCTTTCCTTATTAGCAAACTTCTTTTTAAAAATATATGATCCAGAATGACTAATTGCACTCGCCCCATAATCTATTAAGGGAATATCCCTTGTGACAGCTTCTTCAATAATTCTTAAGTGCAAAAGTTCATTCGCGTGACAATACTGAAACTCTCTCAATGAGACACCTCTTAAATTGAAAATTTTATTTTTATCAATAATACTAATTCTACCAGCAATAACCCTACCTTCTTTCTTCGCAAGTAAAAATAGTAGTTTATCAGAAGGAACTTTTTCATAAATACCCTTCCAATAATTCAGCGGTTTTGCAATTGAATTATTTCTTTTCATAGTTTCTTTTTCCAAAGTAAAATAAGACTCTACATCTTCCATAGAAGAAACGTTAATAATTTCCAAGTTCTCATTTCTAGCTTTTCTGATTGCTTTCTTTAAGATATTTCTTTTCTTAGTTCTCTCTAAGTTGCTCCAAAAGCCATCAATAGAAGATACAGTTAGCTCTGGATAGATGTAAGATGGATAAATAATAAACCCCACTTTAGATAAGGCCCTTGCCTGTTTTTCGGAAATATTATCAATGATCACTGTATTGCATTTTAACTTCTTAAATTCTTTAATATATCTTTCAATATTATTTTCAAAATAAATCTTTTCGGAAACAAACCGTGGCATACAATAATAATCATTATTGATTCTGGATAATCCAAGAAAAGATGTTATACTTCCATTATTACTTTCATAGAAATAAATAGGGTATTCCTCGTTTCTTTCTAAAAATTTCAACCAAAATTTATTATAAAAAAAATTTGTTTTATGCTTCTCGGTAAATTCATCGTAACCTTTGACATCCTTTATTTTATTTGCGACTATCATATTCCTATATCCTAACACTCATTTAAATAATGTGTTATAATCCATAATAGTTAATACAAGTCATTTCATATAAAATTCCTTCTTCTTCCGAACAACCTTTTTCTTTTTAACACTCTTCTTAACTTTCTCTTTCCCATGGTCAACCACTTTACCGTCAATAATCTCAACTTCACCACTCGCCAACTTCGCCTTAAATTCAGCTCTCTTTTTCATGGCTTCTTCATTTGTCGGACATTCCGGATTAAAACAAAATCTCCATGGTGCTCCGCCTTTTTTAAATGCAGCAACTTTCGGGAACCCACACTCTTCACATTTCTCCAAGGCATTTTCTTCAAGTCCTGCTTCATTAGCCGCCTTCTTTGACATTCGAGCCGGTTTCATCATCCCCTTAGGCGGCAAAGAATAAATTGTCTTACACTCGGGATAGGCATCACAAGAAACAAAATATCTAGAGAATTTTTTTCCATACATAACTCTCAATTTTCCCTTATGACAAACCGGGCACTCCGACATAGTATTAGCTTCTTTTTCCTGTTCCCAAACAATCGCATTCGCATCAGCCAAACTTTTTCCCATGGCATCCAAATTCTCAGTCATTCCTTCCGCAATTTTCACCACCGATTTCTTAGCCTCATCCAAAATTATTTTTTCTTCTTTTTCTAAATCTTTATTGGAAACCTCAATCTTATCTAACTTCTCAGTCATTTCTCTCGTCAGCTTCTCATCTAAAATAATCGGAGCATATTTCTCAAGCGTCTCAGTCATCCTAATCCCAAGCTCTGTGACCTCAATACTTTTTTCTCTAACATACCCACGCGAATACAAGGTTTCAATAATTGCTGCCCGAGTAGATTTCGTTCCAAGTCCTCGCTTTTCTAACTCTTTAACTAACGAAGCGGCAGAATATCTTCGTGGTGGCTTCGTCTCTTTTTCTTCCGTGCGAATTTCCAAAACATCAACATCGCCATCTATAGTAGGCATCTTAGACTCCTTCGTTGAATGCGGATAAACATTCATCCAACCCTTTTCTTTAATTTGTACGCCTCTTGCGCCAAAATTCAAACCATTAACAACAACCTTAATGTGTTTGTTTTCAACCTTTGCCGAATCGCAAAAACACGCAATAAATCGCTTAACAATTAAATCATAAATTTTCTTATCTCTTTCAGGAATTTTAACTTTCTCTCCAGTCGGATAAATTGCAGGATGTGCCGGGTCAACTTTTTTGCCCTCAGTAGGTTTCACATTAACAGCATATTTCACAGCCGTCGTATACTTTTTCAACATTTTCAAAATTTTATCATACCCAATAGATTTATCATATTTCTGACTCGAAGTTCTCGGATACGAAATTGCACCAAGTAGATACAAGCTTTGAGCAGTCTTCAAAGTTTGTGAAGGAGTATCCCCACAATTTTTATAGGCCTCAGTCTGCAAAGTTGTCAAATCAAAAGGAACGGGAGGAGCAACAACATCTTCCTTAATTGTTGTGGTAGCAGCTCCACTTTTCCCCTGTAAATGTTTGAACTTCAACAGCTCGTTCTCGTTAAAAATATCTTTTGGGTGCTTAACCTCAATTGTTTGATTCTTAATATCCTTCACTTGTAAAAACACTTGCCAGAAGGGCTCGGACTTAAAATCTCCGATCTCCTTTTCCCTGTCGGCAACAATTTTTAATGCAGGCCCCTGTACCCGACCGATAGACAAAATTCTAAAAGTACCAGCAGAAGATAATGCTTTCATCAGCCCTCTTGATAAATTAATTCCATAGAACCAATCAATATAATGCCGAGTCTCTCCAGCAATCGCCGCGCCCCAATTTAAATTCGGCAACAAATTTTCAAAACTTTCATCCAGAGCCTCTTTCGTTAACAAGGAAAATTTCATTCTCTTAGCATCTTTCTGCTTGCAAATAAACCGCACAACATTCCATCCAATAACCTCTCCTTCGACATCAAAGTCCGTTGCAACAATAAATTCATCCGCCTCTTTCGCCAACTTTTTCAAAACACCAAGATATCTTTTCGTAAAACTTCCACCCTTTTTTTGATGTGCCGGTTGCCACTCAACTTCAAAATTTGGGAAAGGGCCCCGTTTTGCAATTTGTTGAATCCCAAACAAATGACCAACCGCACACCCGACAATATACTTACGATCGCCTTTGTAGAATTCATAATATGAAACCTTATCCTTATTCGTAATTTTCTCATCAGTCGCCCCGCTCAACGCAGCCGCAATCTTTTCAGCCGCTGCCGGTTTTTCTGTAATAATTAAAGTCGCCTTCGAGACAGATTCTTTTTTCTTAGTCATAATATATTATTAAAAGAAGACTTTATATTTTTAATTGAATTACAAATTATCCTATGATTTTTTCAAGTGAACTATCTAATTCTAAATCTCTAAAATTTTTCCTTTTCTTCCAACTTGCACAACCTTAGTTTTTCCAATCTTGTCTTCAATCCCTTCACATTCGTGTATATGAGCCGCAATCAACAAATCAGGTTTAAAATCTTTAACAGCTTTTCTCAAAATTGCATCACCAGGAATTCCTGAAAATTCTGCCGTTGTTCCACTCGCATGCAAATGCGAAACCAAAATTCTTTTTGCCGGCTTCATTTTTTCAAAATTTCTTTTTATACTACTCAAATCCTCATCATCCAATTCCATTTTCCAATTTGGACTTCCAATTCCCGCAATTCCAACTCCATTATAAGTCACATAATAATTATGAATATTTTTCCCCTTCTGCTCCAGCACCTTACACTCTTCATCAAAATCACAATTTCCAGGCACGAAAACAACCTTTTGTTTCGCCTTTCGAAATGGCTCCAGAAGCCCTCTTTCTTTTCTATCATATCCATAAATATCTCCAGCCAAAACTACCAAATCAACTTTTTCTCGCTCTCCTTTTGCCGACAACTTTTTCGCAATATCTAAACTACCATGCAAATCTCCCGCCGCCAAAATCCTTAACTTTTTATCCATACAAACCACAACCAACATTCTTTTAAATAAACTTCTCTCCCAATTATTATGACAGATAAACCTAAGAAGAAAGGCTACGATCCAATTAAAGTAGAAGCAAAAGTAAAAGAATTTTGGGAAAAGAAGGAGATATTCAAAACAGAAATTAAAGATAATATTTATTCAATCGACACCCCACCTCCAACAGTTTCTGGAAAAATGCATATCGGTCACGCATTCTCATATGCTCAACAAGATTTCATAGCAAGATATCGGAGAATGAAAGAAGGAGTTTTTTATCCATTCGGAACAGATGACAACGGACTTCCAACAGAAAGGTTGGTGGAAAAGCTAAAAAATATAAAGAGTAAAGAGATGAGTCGAGCAGAGTTCATTAAGCTTTGTTTAAAAACAATAGAAGAGATAAGACCAGATTTCATAAATGATTGGAAAAAACTAGGAGTAAGTGCCGATTACGAAAAATGTTATTCGACAATAGATGACAATTCAAGAAAGCTCTCACAAAAAGGATTTTTAGATTTATTTAATAAAAAACAAATATACAAAGCAGAGTTCCCAACGATTTGGTGTTGCGAATGTCAAACCGCAATCGCACAAGCAGAATTAGAGGATAAAGAATTACCTAGTAAATTTTCTACATTGAAATTTAAAGTAAAAGAAAATAATAGTGATTTATTGATTGCAACGACAAGACCAGAACTACTTCCAGCATGTGTAGCAGTATTCGTACATCCAGACGATAAAAAATTCAAAAAGATAATAGGAAAGACCGCAATCGTTCCATTATTTAATCAAGAAGTTCCAATAATCGCAGATGAATCGGCTGATCCAGAAAAAGGAACAGGAGTTTTAATGATTTGTTCCTACGGTGACAAATTTGATGTAGACGCAATTATCAGACACAAACTAGAACCAAAAATTGTTTTCGATAAAGATGGGACAGCGAAATACGAAGAATGCGAAGGATTAAATGTTAAGGCCGCAAGAAAAAAGGTTTTAGAAGATTTAGAGAAAGAAGATTTAATCACAGAACAAAAAGATATAACACACGCAGTGAACGTCCACGACAAATGCGGAACCCCGATAGAATTCTTGCCAACACCACAATGGTTCATCAAAATTATGGATAAGAAAGACAAGCTAATTAAACAAGGAAACAAAATCAACTGGTTCCCAGAATATATGCACAAGAGATACGATAGCTGGGTAAATGGTCTAGAATGGGACTGGAACATTTCAAGAAACAGACATTTCGGAATCCCAATTCCAGTTTGGGAATGTGAAGATTGTAAAGAAATTATTCTAGCAGACGAAAGCGAACTCCCAATAGACCCTCTTCAAACAAAAAAGACCTGTCCAAACTGTAAGAAGAAAGCAAAACCAGAAGAAATGGTTTTAGACACTTGGGCAACATCTTCAATTAGTCCAGCAATAGCAAATGACTTAACAGGAAACAAAGTAGGCACACCATTCTCCCTAAGACCCCAAGCCCACGATATAATCCGAACCTGGGCATTCTACACAATCGTAAGATCATATTTACACGAAAACAAAATCCCATGGAATGATATCATGATATCAGGAAATGTAAGTCTTAAAGGAGAAAAGATGAGTAAGTCAAAGGGAAATGTAATTGATCCAAAAACAATTTTGGAAGAGTATGGGGCAGATGCTCTACGATTCTGGGCAAGCGGATCAAATCTTGGTAACGATTTAGATTATCAAGAGCAAGATATAATAACAGGCAAGAAAACCATAAATAAATTATGGAATGCCGCAAGGTTTGTGTTTATGAATCTAGAGGACTATAATGGGGAAACAGAACCAAAGCTAGAACTAGAAGACAAACTTTTACTTAACAGATTGCAAATGACAGTAAATTCTTCAACAGCAGCCTTTGATAAATATGAATATTCAAAAGCTAGACAAGAAATCGAGACATTTTTTTGGAAACATTTCACAGATTATTATATAGAGATTAGCAAAGATAGGATTTATAACGCGGAAGGAGATAAAAAGATTTCAGCTCAACATACTTTATACAAATCACTTTTAACAATTTTAAAATTAATAGCACCAATAATGCCATTTATTACAGAAGAGATTTATCAAACATATTTCAAGAAGACAGAAGTGGAAGAATCAATCCATATCTCCAACTGGCCTTCAATAAAATCGGCCTCAGAAAAAGATGCAGCTAAATGGGATTTTCTTATAACAGAAATAGCCAAAGTAAGACAGGGAAAAACAAAAGCCAAAGAATCAATGAATGCTACGAATATTTACCACATTAATAGTAAAACCTATAAAGAACTAGGAAGCATGAGAGAAAGTTTCGCCGCAGTTACCGGAAGCGAATTAATTCCAGTTGAAAAAAAGGAAAGATTAACTTTTGAAGCAGGAACTTCTGTATACATCTAACACAAACATTATAAACAATTTTCCCCACATTATACAATGGATGAAGCACAAAAATATGAACTAGAATCTCTTGTTGAAGAATTGGAAGGTTATCGGGGCAAGCACACGGAGTTAATTACCGTTTTAATTCCAGCGGGAGCAACACTAACTCAAACAACGAAGCAACTTGAAGACGAAAAAGGAACGGCGACAAATATTAAGTCAACAGCAACAAGAAAAAATGTAATTAATGCACTTGAGCGAGCTACACGAAAATTAAAAGAAATTGGCAGAACTCCAAAAAATGGGTTGGCATTATTTTCTGGAAATGTAACAATGGCAGACGGGAAAGAGAGTTTGGAAGTTTGGGTAATTGAGCCCCCAAAAAAATTAAAAATTAAAATTTATAGATGTGACCAAACATTTGTTCTTGAGCCATTAAAAGAAATGCTAGAAACAGATGAAGTTTATGGACTTTTAATTATTGAAAGAAATGAGGCATCTATCGGGCTTCTGGACGGAAAGCACATTAGAATTTTGCAACATATGACATCCGGCATCCCAGGAAAAACAAGAGCAGGCGGACAGTCTGCACAAAGGTTTGCTCGTATCAGAGAATCTGCAGCAAAAGAATTTTTTAAGCGAGTGGCTGGAGCGATGAAAACACATTTTTGGGATAACAAAAAATTAAAAGGAATTTTAGTCGGAGGACCCATTCCTACAAAAGACGAATTTTTAGAGCAAGGTCAATTGGTAACTGCGCTAAAAGAAAAAGTAATCGCAGTGAAAGATATCGGCGGAACAGAAATGCACGGACTTCAAGAATTAGTTGAACGTTGTCAAGATGTTTTGGCCGAACAAGAAATTACAAAGCAAAGATTAATCTTAGATTTATTTTTTGAGAAACTAGCAAAAGAACCAAACAAGGTTTCATATGGAGAAGCTGAAATTGAGGATAGATTAAATAGAGGAGCAGTAGAAAAATTAATTATTTCAAAATCTCTTCCAAGGGAAAAAGTGAAAATGCTAGAGAAATTAGCAAAGGCATCGTCCACAGAAATTCATATTGTAACAAGCGAAACCGCAGAAGGAGTTCAATTTGATAATTTGGGTGGCGTTGGCGGAATATTAAGATTTGAAATTCACGATTAGAAAATTATTTCAAATTAATGTAGAGCTAAAAAAACATTTATATACTAGCTAACTTATTATTAAATGATATGAACAAAAAAATATTAACAATTGGAATAGCCTTTCTAATGGTAGCTATCGTAACTACTACAGCAGCATTGTTCCTTTTTCCTTATCAACCAGACCAACCACCACAATCTGATAATAATGACTCAACACAAAGTGGAATTCAGCAAGTTGTTAATGCCAATAACCAATTTGCGTTTGAACTGTATTCAGAATTAGACAAATCTGAAAAAAGTAATATTTTCTATTCTCCTTATAGTATTTCTGCCGCTT
Organism: Candidatus Woesearchaeota archaeon; assembly: GCA_964401675.1. Lineage (GTDB taxonomy): Archaea > Nanobdellota > Nanobdellia > Pacearchaeales > GW2011-AR1 > JAGVXH01. The sequence continues at coordinate 27,647 of CAYNZD010000002.1, forward strand.
TGGCAATGACTTACGAAGGAGCAAAAGGACAAACTGCAGAAGAAATGAAATCTGTTTTCCACTTTCCAGAAAATGATGTTTTAAGACCTAACTTTGCCGCAATTTACAATAATATAAATAAAGAACCCAAAGAATACCAATTAAGCACTGGAAACGCTTTATGGGCTCAATATGATTATCAGTTTCTTGAAGATTACACAAGTAGAGTAGAAAAATACTATGGTGGAAAAGTAGCAAATTTAGATTTTGTTTCTAAACCTGAAAAATCAAGGCAGACTATCAATTCATTTATTGAAGAACAAACCAATAATAAAATTAAAGATTTAATTCCGGCAGGAATTCTCAATTCAATGACAAAATTGGTTCTTACTAATGCTATCTATTTTAAAGGCGCTTGGGAGTGGGAATTCAGCAAATCAGATACGCATGAACAGGATTTCAAAATAACTCCAACCAATATTGTAAAAACTCCTATGATGTTTATGGAACCAGAAAAAGCAAGATTCAATTATGCAGATTTAGAAAAATTGCAGATATTAGAACTTCCTTACAAAGGAGAAAAAATTTCAATGTTAATCTTATTGCCAAAACAAGGAGAAGATTACGATGTTGAAACTGGAAGAAGAATTGTCTCTGATTATACCCTTAAAGATATTGAATTGTCTTCTGAAAAACTTAATGAATATAAAACACAAATGCAAAGAACAAAATTAGATTCAATATCATTTCCTAAATTTGAATTTGATACTAAATATTTTATGAAAGATGCATTAAGTGCTATGGGCATGCCTACCGCTTTTGGTGCTGCTGATTTTTCAGGTATGAATGGAATCAGCAGTTTATTTATTTCTGCAGTTATTCATCAAGCTTATATCAAAGTTGATGAAAAAGGAACAGAGGCCGCTGCCGCAACTGCTGTTATTGAGTCATTAAAATCGGCAATGCCTTCAAATATATTCAAAGCAGACCATTCATTCGTTTTTATAATTCAAGAAAAAGAAACGGGAAATATTCTATTTATGGGAAGAGTTACTGACCCGAGTGAATAAAATATTTTAAAAAACTCTCACAACCCAATTCGGAAAAATGCCAGTATCTTCACAATGATAAACTTTGTGAAAAAACTGATTCCAAAATAAATTAATCTCAAAATAATCTTTCATCCAATTATTCTTATTTGTCCAAGCTAACTGTGGTGGCTTAAATTTTTCAGGAGAAAATCCAAAACATTCTTCAAAAATTTCAATACCTTCGTTCAAGTATTCTGAATCACGAACAACTCCAAATTCTTCAAATGTATGATAAACTCCATGTATCGCCAATGTCTTACTTCTTTGTGAAATTTCATTACACCATTCTTCATCAATAGAAACATTTTCATATTTTGGAATTACATAATAAACATCAGCCAAATTCATTAATTTCTCTTCACAAAAAATACCAGGAGAAACATCATCAAGCTGGCTCGGCAAAATCAACCTGACAAAAAATAAAGTTAAAACCATCGCGAAAAGCACAATCACATAATACCACCAATTTTTCATCAAAATACTATGTCAGTAATCTTTTAAAACTCTACCACCTAACAAGTTGTATGGAAGAGCAACCGTCAAGAGTCTGCCCCAACCAATCTAAGGGCTGTATTGGTGAGGGTACTACGAATCCCAAGATTATTACTGAATCCACGGCAAAAGAATTAGATAATGTTTTTGAAGACAAAGAAAAAGATTTAGCAGAAAAAGTTGAAGCTACGCTTTTTATAGCGGGTCGCTTTTTAACCCTTCAAGAATTAATTATGTTAACAGATGTAAATCCAATCATGCTCAAAGAAATACTTCGCCAGCTCGAAAAAAAATACTCCATAGGCGTTCTTCGATTAGTAAATAGAAATAATTCATGGAAGATGGATGTCACAGAAAAATATTATTATTTAATTAACAAGCTCGCAACAGGTAGCGCCGAATTCACAAAAGCAGAACAAGAAACGCTCGCAATTATCGCTTACAAGCAGCCAGTCAAACAATCTATCATAATCAAAATTCGAGGAAACAAATCATACGATCATATTAAAAAATTCCGACAACTTAATCTAGTAATTGCAAAACGAGTCGGCCACACTCTTGACCTTTCACTCTCTGAAGAATTTTATAAATATTTCAATGTGACTCAGCCGACAAAAGAAACAAAAGAAACCATAGAGATTAATGAACATACAGAGAGGAACGGATAATGGAATTTCTAACAATCTTATATTTAACATATACATTCATAGCGTTTTATTTTCTAATGATATATGTTCTCACTTACGCCCAGAACCGAAAACAAATGTATGAAACAATAGAACCAGAAAAAATTCTTTCATTGAGCATAGTTATTCCCTGTTTCAACGAGGAAAAAAGCATAGCTAAAAACATCGAGGCATTCTTGGCTTCGGATTACAAAGGACTAAAAAAATTAATCATTGTCGACGATTGTAGCACGGACAATTCTTATGAAATAATAAAAAAATATGCGAAAAAATATCCAAGAGTCATAGCTCTTCAAACACCAAAAAATACAGGAAGAGCATCAGGTGCAAAAAATTTTGGAATTGAATATGTGAAAACAAAATTAATTGGATTTAGCGATGCAGACTCATTACCAAATAAAAACGCAATTTCAAAAATGGTTGGTTTTTTTAATGACCCAAAAGTTGGTGGAGTTACATCAAGAGTATTTGTGAATAGTCCAAAAAACTATTTAACAAAATCGCAAGCGATAGAATATAAGATAATTGCATTCACAAGAAAGTTATTGGGATTTTTAGATTCAATTTATGTAACAAATGGACCATTAAGTATTTACAGAAAAAAAGCATTTGACCAGACCGGTGGGTTTGATGAAAATAACTTGACTGAAGATATTGAAGTAACATGGCATCTTGTATCGAAAGGCTGGAAAATTCACATGTCAATTCCAGCAATTGTTCGTTCTTATGTTCCAACCACAATCAAAACATGGTTCCACCAGAGAATAAGATGGAATGTTGGAGGCATTCAGACAGTCGCAAAATATAGAAAAAAGTTTTTTCAATGCGGAATGCTCGGATTATTTATTATGCCATTTTTTATGTTCTCATGGTTTCTAGGAATCACAGGGCTTTTTTTCCTAACCTATCGCCTCACTAAATATGTCATGATGAAATTTCTTGTAGCTAAATATTCAGTGGCTTCCCAAGTTGCACTAGTCTCAATGAATGACTTTAATTTAAATCCAAGTATTTTATTTGTTTTTGGAATTGGACTTTTTGCATTGGGCGCACTTTATACAATTGTAGCCATGCTTCATTCAAAAGAACAAGGAAGATTTATAGGCCATCCTTTTCGCGACATATTTATATACTCACTTTTCTATTTGCTCATGTACCCACCGCTGTTAATTGTATCATTCTATAAATACATGCGCGGTTACAACACTTGGTAAAATGTTAAAAAGTAAAAAACATGTCTTCTGGGAAGCTTTCATTATTACAATAGTAATTTTTTTAGCAGGCATATTTCTAGGAATGTTAGTTGAAACAAATAACTCAAACAAAATTAGTAATTTATATTTACAATCAGAAATAAGTTTCGCAGACACAGTCGCAAGTTCGGGATTAATTGAAAATTCTGATTTTGATTGCAATATAATAAAACAAAACAATATTGATTTCGCAAATAGAATTTATGCAGAGGCTAAACTCCTAGAAGAATATGAGGCGTCGGGCAAATTAACAGAAGGCATGAAATTACTTCATAAAAAATATGATTTATTAAGAACACTTGTTTGGACGAGCAACCAAAAATCTTTAGAGCGATGCAATAACTACAATTTAATAGTCTACCTTTACGAATATGAATCTGAAGATATAGCAAAAAAAGCAACACAAAATGTCTGGTCAAAAATCATACTTGATGTAAAAACTCAAAACGACAACATTTTACTTTTGCCGATTGCAGCAGATCAAAATTTGATATCATTGGACTTATTAATCGGCAAGCATAATATAACTCATTTTCCAGCATTAATAATTAATAACAATAAAGTATTATATGATATTGAAAATACGGCGACAATAGAAGACCTTCTTAATTAACATATACATCCAACTACATATTTATTTAAAAATAACTTTTTCCATATAATTTCATGAGATGCATAATATGTAAAAAGACTTCTGATGAAATACAGCTGTATACGGGAATATTGGAAACAGATATGGTGATGGTTTGTAATGTATGTGCGGAAGATGAAGGAATTCCCCTGATAAAAAAACCTTCTGAATCACAACTTGATAAAGCAAATGAAAGATATTCTGTTCGCGAACGAATGGAGCGGATGTCGGGAATGCACGAAACAACTGAAATAAGTAATGACCAGATTACAACACAAGGCAATCTTGCGAAACTTCGAATTTTACCGAAAAAACAATATCATATAGACATTCTCGATAATTATTATTGGACGTTAAATCTCGCGCGAAGAAGGGCAAAATTCAGCATTGGACAATTGGCCGAAAAGATGCAGGTTGAATCACAGACAATCCAAGGGATAGAAAAAGGAATAATCCCAGAAAATTTTGAAGAAATTTTTATTAAGCTTGAAGTTTTTCTCGGAATTAAACTTTTGAAAGACCACGAAAGAAAACTGAAATTCACGCGAACCAGAGACGAAGAACAAGAAATTCTAAATAGTGTTAAGAAAAAAATGTCCCACGTTTCAATTGAAGAACCAGAAGATGAAATTATGTCAGAAATTCAATTAGAAAAGAAAAAAGAACAGTTAGACAAATTATCAAAAGGGGAAGTTGATTTTTCAAGAAGAGAAGATTTGTCAGATGTAACAATCAGTGATTTATCCAGAATGAAAAAAGACAAAGAATCAAGATCGGAAAAAAGAAGAGCTAAAGCAAGGGAAGATGCGATGCTTGGCGATGACTTAGATTTAGAGATTGAAGAATTGTGAACTGATTTTAAAAAATTAAATTTTTATCCAAGATATCTCAATCGCCCAGGCCTTGGCTCATAGATTAAGCCCTCTTCTAATAGTTTCTTAATCTCTGTATTAATAGCATCAGGACTCGCTTCAATATCCATAATTATTGTATCGATATCAATACCGCCATCAGTTTCCGCATCTTTAATTTTCTGCATAATTTCATTCTTCAAACTTGAATCCCCGCTCTCTGCAATTGGCATATCTTTTCTTGCATTTTGTATTTCTAATTTTCTAACCAATAGCCATTGAGTATCCACTTTTTTTACAATTTCAGGAATCACATATAATTCACCGTTCCACTCCCTCACATTCCCAATAATTTGCAAAGTATCTCCCTGTAAAATCTCTTTCAGTGGACCAATTTCCTCGCCGAACGCCTTTAGCCTCAACTGTCCCGATGCATCGTCAACCGTCAAAGACGCAAACTGCTTCTCGCCCTCCTGAACAAACTTATCAACACAATTCGCCAAAATATTAACTCGCACAACTTTTTTATCTCCCAACTCTAAAAATAAAAACCTTCCTTCATTTATCATTGGCACGCCCTTTAAAATATCGCCAATTCGCAATTTGTATGCGATATTTCTTTTTCTTTGCTCACTAAGAGTTACGGGAGCATCATCTTTAATATTAGGGGCAGGGACATTTTCTCCTTCCATATTTCAAAATATCTTCTTGGGTTTATAAGGATTATTGGGATTGAGTATTATCTGATAATTATTTTTTAAAAGGAATATTATACTCTCTGCACAAACCCTCGTTTCGGCCTAAACAAATCCCCAGCCTTCAACAGTTTCCCAACAATCTCATCAACCTCACTCTCTTTCACTTTCCCATCAAGCATTTTGGAAACTTCTTCCAGCGGAATTACTTTTCCAACCCTTTTTTCCAACTCCTCAATCGCATCCTGAACAACACGAATTTTATTTCTCGCCGAAGCCGGATTCCCAGTGACTATATCCATATCAAAAGTTTTTGTATCCTTATCATATCCAACTTGCATCAAATAACTCTTTACTAAATCAATCGCCGCAATAGCATCTCTAACTTTAACTTCCTTTGACAATCTCATTCTAGCGTGCGCCTCTGATAATCGAACCATCGCCTCCAGCTGCCGAGCTCCAATCGGAATTGGCTTGCTTGGCCCATCTCCAATTTGTGGCATATTTCTAAGGCTAACATAAAAATCTTTCATCACCTCCATTGCTTCATCGCTTAAAGTCGGATTATATTTTTGTTTAGCATATGAAATATATTTTCTTAGCAAATCCTTTTCAATAACATCATGTTTTGCTTCTTGTTTGTGCTCCATTAAAACATGTGCTGCGATTGCCTCGTCATCTTTCCGACTCGGAATATCCCTCATGATAAAAATTGCATCAAAACGAGAAAGCAACGATGGTGCCAAATTAACCTGTTTGGGAATAGATTGTAGAGGGTCAAACCTTCCGAATTTAGGGTTTGCTGCTGCCAAAACAGAAGTCTGAGCTCGCAAAGTAGCTTGAACAGTTGCTTTCGAAATTGTTACAGTTTGCTGTTCCATTGCCTCATGCATTGTCGACCTGTCTTCCTCATCCATTTTGTCAAATTCATCAATACAAACAATACCCTTATTCGCAAGAACCATAGCCCCAGCTTCTAATCCCCAGCCCTTTAAAATATCATCTTTAACAACAGTAGCGGTTAATCCGGCAGCGGTAGACGATTTACCAGAAACATATCTAGCCTTAGGTGCAACGCCGGCAATAAATCCAAGCATAACCGACTTAGCGACTCCTGGGTCACCAACCAGTAAAACATGAATATCTCCTCTCATTTTTGTTCCATCGCTTCGCGTTTTTTTCACTCCGCCGAACAATTGAAATGCCAATGCTTTTTTAACATCATGATGTCCCCAGATGGATGGGGCAATACTATCAACCATTTTCTTCAAAAACTCAGGATTTCCAGCCAGCTCTTTAATTGATCGCTCGTCTTCTTCGTCAATATCAATATCTTCAAAACTTTCTTCTAGCGGAATAATATTATTTGACTCAACCGCCAAATCAAACCTAGTCAGCATTGCTCCGCTGGAAGATGTTATAGCAATTTCCTTTAAAATTCCAATAACTTTAATACGGCTACCAGGAGTAGTTCTCATTTCCATGTTAGGATCAACCAAATCTTCCTTGAGAAAAATAGTCATTCTTTTGGGCTGCTCACCCCCATGCAAATTATCAGATGCCTCTTCAATTGTTAAAACCTGCGCATCAACCATATCTTTTGAAATTTCTTTAAATCCTCCGCGACGACCACATGAACAACGCGACGGCTCTTTGAATTTCTTGTCAATTTGCAAAACCGAAATTATTGTTCCACAACTCGGACATTCAAACTTAGCATTTGTAACCAGCGGCCGAACTTCAGTTGCCTGCCTAACAATTCCTTCAAGCGCAATCATCTTTCCTAAATGTTTTGACCGAATATGCCGAATATAAAATTCTTGCCGTTTCTCAATACTGGTAAAACGAACTCTCGCATCATTAGGCGCGTACTCCAATTCCTCAAGCGCAACTTCTAACAATTGAATCGTTTCTTCTGGTCTATCAATTAAGTTCTCCGCCAACTTAGGAGAATGTCCAGAAAAATTATCGAAATCAATAGAAACAACTTTCCCTCCTGCCTTTTTAACACCGCCGATTCCTATCTTATTAATTTCAAAAAACTCCTTTGCGTCATTCAAAAAATCATCTTGATTAATTGTATCTGGGTCAAAATTCTTATCAATTGTCTCATCATTCTCTTCCATATCTAAGTCAAGAAAACTTTACTTAAAAACAAATCTATATTCTAATCTATATATCAATTAAATACAAATTCGCTTCTACCAAAAATCAATTCTTCGGTCGTCCTTCGATAAATCCCAATAAATTGATTCCCATAAAAAACTGCAAACCTATCATTAGTTTTAATTTCATCAACATCGCTAATTATGCTATCTCTAAACAATGGTCTTCCAATATGCAATCCCTTAACAGCCTTTTTCTCAATTTTAACAAAAGGCAAAACTTTCTTAATCGCATTTTCAGCAGGAATCAGCATTTTTCGTAAATCTTCCTCATTTCCATCCTTATATTTATCAACTGCGGATTTGAAATCAAACAAATTAATAATAGTTTTCTCGTTAAATATTCCAGCATCAGTTCTTCTTAATTCTCCCATATGTGCTCCATTAATCATTTCACCTAAGTCGGAACATATCTTTCTAATATAAGTTCCCCCTTCAACTTTACATTCAAACAAAAAACTACGTTCATCTTTCGAAGCCTCCAAAAGTTTCCAACTGTAAACAAATCTTTCTCTTTCCTCTCTTTTCACGGCTGATCGGTGCGGAGGAGTCTGTTTAATTTTTCCAACAAAATTATCATCAATCAATTTCTGTAATTCAATAATATTTTGTTCTTTATGCGTGTGCAAAATACCAACATAACTCTTATCGTGTTTAATAAAATAATCCGCCAACTTACAAGCCCTCCCTAATGTAATCGGCAAAACCCCAGTCACCTTCGGGTCAAGCGTTCCCATGTGCGATGTCTTATTCAATTTAAGTTGTCTCTTAATAAATTCAGAAACAGAATAAGAAGTAGGTCCTGTAGACTTATCTATATTTATCAAACTAAAATTCAAAAATTCATCAATAGGCTTCATAAATAAAATTACCAAATTGAGTTTTTATATCTAATCAATGTCTATCTTCTTTTCAAGACCATTCTTTTCTTTTGATCGAATATTTCCTGTAATTTTTCCAATTGGGAAGATAGCTGCAAGTAATATGGGATAAGAAATAGCATCTGCATATAATGAAGATTGAGAGGGATTAAAACCAGAATCTAAAAATTCTTTTGCCAAAAAAGGTCTTCCAATTAAATATCCTAAATCGAATAAAGCAAAAGCTCCTGCCAATTTTATTTGATCTTTTATAAAATTTTTATATTTAAATTTTCCTTTTTCTGTTCTATAAATGTCTTGGTTATCTTTCGCATGTAAAGGCAAAAAAGCACCATATATTGTAAAATACTCACTAGCTGTAGAAATTACTGAAGTAATAGTTTTATTATCTGTAAATAAATTTGATAATTCAGCAGCTCCAGCTCCAGCTGCTAAACCAGCTGCTGAAGCGATTACAACGTTTTTTGCGAATAAAAAGGACTTATTCTTCATAATTTATAAAAAAAATTAAACTTTATAAAAGTTCCCATTTGTAATTACTAATAAGTTAATATAAATTAAAGAATTAATATATTTCTAATTATATATACTGAATTTCTCCCTTTAGCCACTTCTTCCTTTCATTTTCCTCAAATTTTTCAATTGCATATCTAAGTGTAGTTCTTGGTAATTCAGAATAATTATCTTTCAAAAATTTCTCTAATATTTTTTTATCTCTTTTCCCAACTTCCCTTAACATCCATCCCACCGCTTTATTAATCAAATCATGCTTATCTTTTAATAATATTTTAGAAATTTTTAATGTGTCATTATATTGCTCATTTCGAATAAAAGAAAATGTTGAGATAATTGAAATTCTTTTTTCCCACAAATTTTCAGATTTCGCAAACTCATATAAAATTTCTCTATTATTTTTCTTCACTAAATAATTACCAACAATTTTCGGCGCAGACAAATCAACCAAGTCCCAATTATTCACATTTTTTCCATTCGCTAAATAAAAATTATAAATAACTTTTTTATTTTTTTCGTCAGCTTTTCTATATTTCTCAACCAAGATTAAAACACCGGATAACCTTTCTTCGTGAATTCCTGACCTCAGCAGTTCTTGTATATTATCCAAAGAAAATCTATCAACAGCCCCTTTTACAACATTTCGAATATTTAGCACACTTACTCCAAGAAAAACATCACCCTTGCCATATTGCCCTTCTCCTGTTTTAAAAAATCCCTGAAGAATTTTCGCTTTTACTTTATCAGAATAATTTCGTAAATCTTTTTTAAATTTCTTCATAAAATTAAATGGAGTTAAGGATTATAAACTTACTTTTTCAAAGCTTTTCGAACCGGCATAGATTTCTTTACATGTTTTCCCTGAGCAGTATGCTTCTGAGTTTTAACTGCCGCCTTTTCAATCTTAGTTGCCTTTTCAGCACCTGCCTTCTTGGTTTCTTTTTCTTCAACTTTGTTATCAACGCCATCCTTATTTTTATCAGCATCAATAACTTCTTTTTCCTTCTTAGTGACCTTCGTCTTTTCGGTAGCAACTTTATTTTTTTGTTTCTCGGCCCAATCCATCTTGTATTTAACAGCCTCAGGAACATCAGCTAGTTCAACATAAACAAGTCCATCAATTTTTTTAGCTTTAACTTTAATTTTATTAGCCGGTTTTTTAATTCCTCTAAACCATAATTCATTATTCAAATATATATCAATTTTAACTTTCTTTAGATCTCTATCTCGAACTTTCATATGCTTAACCATAAATTCCTTCAAAATTCTGATGGCCTTTTTTGCTCTCCGATAACGCGGAACGTTCAAAACTCCTTTTTTTAAAGGCACAATATATTCTCTTTCTAACTCAACAACTCCTTTTTTATCTTCTTTCTTAACTTTAGTCTTTTTTCCAACAGCAGGCATTGATTCTTTTTTGTCCTTCTTTACTCCAACATCTTCTTTAAATTCCTTTACTTCTTCAGACTCACCACTATCATCACTTGAAGAAATAACTTCTTTTTTCTCATTTTCCTTAAAATCTTCTAATTTCTTAACTTCTTTTTCTTCTACCATTATCCTAGATGTTTCTTAGCCATTTTCCTTGGCTTAATTTTTAATTTACTTCTCTGCCACGCCCTC
>CAYNZD010000003.1:0-30704 GCA_964401675.1 Candidatus Woesearchaeota archaeon
AGAACTAGTTATTCCACTTATTATAGGCATCCTTGCCGGAACTTTCACTGGCCTCATTCCTGGAATTCACATAAATCTCGTCGCTATTCTTGCATTATCTCTTGTCTTTATTTCTACTCTCCCGACAACAACTCTTTTAATTTTCATAACCGCGATGGCAATAACTCATACGTTCATAGATTTTATACCGGCAATTTTTCTTGGCGCTCCAGATGAAGATACTGCGCTTGGAATTCTACCAGGACACGAATTTTTATTAAACGGGCAAGGACATCAGGCTTTAAAATTAACATTGCTTGGTTCGACAATTGCCATCACATCCCTTTTTCTCGTCGTTCCAATTTTTATCTTCTTAATTCCAAAAACATATCCTTTCATCCAAAGAATGATGGGCTTTCTTTTAATATGGATCGTAATATTTTTAATTTATAACGAAAAAAAATCTAAAATAAAGGCCATGTTAATCTTTTTCCTCGCGGGATTCGTAGGATTAGCCACATTAAATCTCGACATCAAACAGCCACTCTTGCCTCTTCTAACCGGACTCTTTGGAACTTCTACGATTGTCCACTCAATAAAATCAAGAACAATCGTCCCAGAACAAGAAATTAAAAAATTAAGCTTAAATAAAAAAGAACTAATCAAGCCAACATTGGCAACAATTTTTGTCTCACCAATCTGCTCATTTCTTCCAGGGCTTGGTTCAAGCCAAGCCGCAATCATTGGTTCAGAAATAACAGGCAAACTTAATCGCGAACAATTTTTAATTCTTCTCGGCTCAATTAATACACTCGTCATGTCGATCTCATTTGTCACACTTTTCCTTGTGCAAAAATCCAGAACAGGTGCTGCATTCGCAGTCTCACAAATCACTCAACTCTCAGCAATAAATCTCACAACGATTATGATAACAATTTTAATCTCCGCGAGTATTGCCATTCCAACTTCTCTGGCTATTTCAAAATTAACTGCTAAATATATCCACAAAATTTCCTATATAAAAATATCCATTCTAATTCTAATCTTCTTAACGATAATCATAATATATTTCACGGGTCTTCTCGGACTAACTGTTTTAACTATAACAACTTTCGTCGGTCTCACATGCATAGAATTTCAAACTCGCCGAGGATTACTCATGGGTGCCATTTTAATTCCGACAATAATATATTATTTACCATTCTAAAAATCTACTTTTTCGCTTCACAAACTAAAATACTTTTTGCTATAAACGCGTCTCCAAATTCCTCGCTCTCTTTAAATTGACCATTAATTTTAACTCCATCCCCTATGTTAATTTTATTTTCCCCGACACACTCTCTAAAATCCCTTGGAAAAATTGTTACTTTTAACTCTCCCAATTTTGAGGCAATATCCATAAAGGCCATATCCTCTCCGTTTTTCGTTACAATCGGGGTAAGCCTCTTAACTAATCCGAAAACGTCTGCTTCCATCTCATTTTTCAAATTGTCAAATGCAATGAAGTCTCCATTCTTTGATTCAGAAAATACATCGGCCGGATGTCCAGAAACACAAGCGCCTAAAAGTTCTGCTTCCAAATCTAACATGTCTTTTAGTCTCATTTGGGGTAATTCTGGATATTCTATAACATCTGCAACTCCTCCAAACAAAGTTAATTGCTTTTCCACAGAATTACCATTTTTCCCAACTTTATCATAAACCTCTAATAAACTCGCCCTATTAATTCCCAATTCATCAAAACATCCTACCGAAATTAAACTATGGCAAACCCTCTTATTTGCTTTTGACAAATCGACTCTGTCAATAAAATCCTGATATGATTTATACGGCCTTGCCTCCAATATACTATTCATCGCCTCCGCCCCCACATTTTTAATTCCACTCAATCCTACTCTAATCCTTTTTTCTCCGCTTATCTCTTCAACGCCAAAATCCTCTTTTGAAGTATTGATATCTGGATGTAAAATTTTAATTCCTTCCTGCCGAGCCGACTCCAAATAAAATACCAGCTTATCGGGATTACTAACAGCAGAAGAAATCGTAGCCGCATAAAATTCCACAGGATAATATTTTTTCAAATAAGCCGTCCTATAGCTAATCAAGGCATAAGCAGCCGCATGACTTTTATTAAAAGAATAGGCCGCGAATTTAACAATGTCGTCCCACAAGTGATCAACTTTTTCTTGCTCCATCCCAGAAAATTCAACGCATCCTTTTTTGAATTGCCCTTCCATTTTCTTCATTAAATTCATCTTTTTCTTTCCAATTGCTTTCCTTAAAATGTCCGAATCGCCCGCTGAAAAATTAGCCAATACTCTCGATAACTGCATCACTTGTTCTTGATAAACCATAATTCCATATGTTGGCGCTAAAATCTTTTCTGTATTTTCGTGAGGATAAACTGCAAAATCTCTTCCATGTTTTCTGTTCGCATAAACATCCAAATATTGCATTGGGCCAGGACGATATAACGCAACAATTGCAATTATGTCATCAAAACAAGTTGGCTGAATCAAGCTCAATGTTTTTCTCATCCCTTCACTTTCTATCTGAAAAACTCCAATGCTTTTTTGTTTTCTTAACATCTCGTAAACCAAATCATCGTCCATGGGAATTTTCTCAAGCCACTCTCCATTTTTTCCAATTGCATCCAGAACCTTCTTAATAATATTTAAAGTTTCAAGTCCTAAAAAATCAAATTTTACTAACCCATAGCTCTCAATATCGGGACCCTCAACTTGCGTAATTATATCTCCATTTTTTTTATAGGTCGGAACATATTCATTAATATTCTTCTTTCCCCAAACAACTCCGCAGGCATGGACACCTTTATGCCGAACACATCCCTCGAGCCTCTGTGCAATTTCAAAAATTTTTTTATATTTTTTTTGAAAATTCCTAAGCTGTTCAGCTTCAGTCGTCAAGCGACCATCTCTTTCATAATCTAGACTTTTCTGAATTGTTTTTTCCTCTACTAGTTTTGTAATTGCATTCGCCTCGCCAAATGGAATTCGGAATACTCTCATAACATCCTTCAAGACCGCCTTCGCCGACATCGTCCCAAATGTCCCAATTAGAGAAACCTTCTCTTCTCCATATTTTTTCTTTACATAATCCAAAACAATATCTTTATCTCCAAAATCAATATCAAAATCAGGCAATGAAATTCTATCTGGATTTAAAAACCGCTCAAATAGCAGACCTAATTTCAAGGGATCTAGCTGAGTAATTCCTAACGAATATGCAACAATAGAACCTGCCCCACTTCCTCGTCCGGGACCTGTTTGACAAAACTTTTTTGCCTCTCTAATAAAATCTGCTACAATCAAAAAATATGCTTCAAAGCCCATTTTCCCAATAACCGATAATTCAAACTCCATTCTCTCAATCGCTTCTTTATAATTCCCCTCCTCTCTGTAAATATCATCGATGCCTTTTTTACATAATTTATACAAATAATCTTTGTGACTCATTTTCTCTGGCGAATCAAAATCAGGAAAAATTGGCCCACCCAGCTCTAACTCAACATTACATTTTTCCGCAATCTCACAAGTTATGTCTAAATATTCTTGTGGAAATTTCTTTATCATCTCTACTTCACTTTTCACCCAGTATCCAGAACCATCAAATTTAAATCTTTTCTCTTCGTTCATGTCACCATTAGTCCCAATAGCCAACATAACCTCATGAGCATAAGCATCCTCTTCCTTTAAAAAATGTGAATCACAAGTCGCAACAATTTTCAGCCCTTTCTCTTTTGAAACTCTTTTATAAAACTCCATAACTTTTTCTTCATTTAAAATTCCATGATTTTGCACTTCCAAATAAAAATTATCCTTTCCAAAAATATTGATATAGTCCTCAATTAACCTCATGGCCTTTTTTTCGTTGCCATTCACAACAGCCTGAGCAACATCATTAGCCACACATGCAGTCATGCAAATTAATCCTTTGGAATATTTTTTCAAAGTTTCCTTATCTATTCTCGGTCTATAGTAAAAACCATCACTATTCGCGATTGAAACCAATTTTACCAAATTTCGATAGCCTTCCAAATCTTTCGCCAACAAAACCAAATGATAATTTTTCTCATCCTTATTTTTCACCCTTATATCATCACAAATATACGCCTCGAATCCAAAAATTAATTTAACTCCTGCTTTTTTAGCTAATTGGTATTTCTTAATCACCGCCCCCATATTCCCATGCTCCGTAATTGCAACCGCATCCTGTCCCAATTCCTTAACTCTATCAAACAACTCTGAAATCTTAGTAGCCCCATCTAAAAGCGAATATTCACTATGCAAATGCAGATGCACAAACCCCATCTTTAAGAAAATTGAGAATGGTTTAAATGGTTTATCGTGTTATTGTTTAGTTACGATAACTAAGAAATTAAAACTCCTCCAACTTACTATCTTTCTCCTCTTTCCCAAAAATACTCTCAATATAATCCTGCGTCAACTCCATTCCTTCCCGGGTATAACTTGAAATATTATATTCTTTCGCCAAGTTCTTCGCCGGCTCCAAATATTTTTTAATAGAACCTTCACTGATCGTAAAAATAATTTTGCCTTCACACTTCAGACAACGTCCACTTAATGGAGGCCGACGAAACTTTTCATTGCAATTTACACACCTAAATTGTTGTCTTGCGAACTTTCTCAAATTTCCACAAATATCCCTAATAAAATGTTTTTCTAGAACTAATCTAGCCACATCATCACTATCAACAGCTCGAATTTTTCCAACCAACTCCATTTGGGCATCAACCTTTTCCTTCATCGTAGGTAAAGTTTTATACGCGCCATTTGTGTTTCCCGTATTGATGTTTTCTGTATCATGTGTCCACCCCGTTCCGACAAATGCATCATCTCCTTGTTTTAACCTGTCTTTGACTAATTCTACTTTTACCTCGCTAGAATGAACACCTTGTTCTGCTAATCTATATAGTTCCAACGGATACTCAGAGCAACATTCAAAATTCAAAATCTGGTCATCTACCTCTCCAGCCCGAATTCTTGCATTCAAGACTAATGGTGCATCCTGAGAACCTCCACGATGACTTGGTAAAAATTTTCTAGAAAAATTCAACAATACATCCATTAGCATCATAACCGCCATTTCGTCGCCATCACAATCACGACGCATGGCTGCGTGCATATAAGGCGAAGCTAAAATCCCCTGCATCTTACTAAATCCAATAATTCGCCCAGCAACCCCTGCGCAATTATGCGGAGCTATACAAACAACCAACTGCCCAATCAAATCTGCTTTTTCGTTTAAATTATAAAACCTTGGAAGCCCATAGAATTTCTCTAATTCTTCGTCAATAAAATTCGCGATATTAAAAAATATATTATCTGCTTTTTCATTTGATTCCGGACAACTTGACAAAATAATATCATGGGGCATTAACTCTAAAATCTGATTATCTCTAACTAATTCCTCTCCCTCAACATCTTTATTGTAGCCCAACTTTCTCAGTTTCTCAACACTTGTCCGAATTTCAAGCGGCTTAAAATGCGTCAATGGAATTTCTGTCCCATCATATCTAATCGTCCCATCTTTGTTAACGGATAAATTAAATTTTGCCCTCAAAATACCTTTTGCTAAGTTTTCAACGTCTCGACCATCACTATTCGTTTTATAAATTCCTTTAGCCATTGGTGGAATTTCATACTGCTTATATCCTAAACTCGCAACCGCACTATCAAAAAAATATTTACTATCAATTTTTCTATCAAAATATCTAAAACAACCTTTATGTAATTTACAAGGCTCTGCTTTGACATCATGACATTCATGACAATAATAAAATCTTTTTGTTTTTTCTCCACATTTTTCACACATAGGATAAATAGTCTCATTCCCGCATTTGCATCTAAAAATAGGAAAATCTGTTTTAATGAAACCCATGCTGGCCGCCTCTTGAACACTTTTTAATCTGCCACCTTGCTCAGAAACTGGAAACAGCCCATTAGGACTTCCCGTCAACTGACGCAACTTTGCCTTCTCGGGACGCCCCATTCTTGCACCAATAAAACTCCCTGCTTTATCTTTAATTTCAAATTCGCACATTTTGTTTACAATATCTATAACTTTTCCATTGTCCGAATCATGTGCTTTGAATTTCAAAACTTCTCCATTGTATACATCTTCCTTGCCAAGATTAATCAACAGTGCCCGAGAATCTTTTTCAACCACCACATTATCTAAAATAACTGAATGATCAGCTCCCAAAATTTCCAACGCTCTTTTGGCCTCTTTAAATTTATCACGGACTAAGCTTCCCCATGGTAAAACTAATTTTTCACCTCTCCAAGTCGAGCCATCCAGCCATTTAATTAAATTTAAAAAATCCCTTTTAGAAATTTGTGTCCAATAAAAAATATAATCAGGGTGTAATGCAACTCCAAACTCTCTACTTATTTTAATTGCCTCATCTAAAATAATATTTTTCCCGGCACTTCCTCCTTTTTCTTTTAATTCCAACCTCCACCACTCTTCAACATAACCCGGCTTCACCAGATCTGAATTTCTATCAATTACATCTCCAAGAGGAAATAAAATATCCCCGAAATAAATAATTTCATCGATTTCTTTATATAATTTTCTAGCCTCTTCAAAATTATTTAATTTTTTAACTGAGCCATTTTCCAGCCGAACAATTGGACCATCAATTGAATCACAAGAAGTGATAATGCAACCTTTAGTTGGCCTTTCAATTTTTAGCTGTGTTCCATGTGATAAAAACCCATTTGAAACTCCCATGCTAGCTGGATGAATAGATACCGCGCTAAATCCTGCTGTCCGCCCCCTACCATACCTAAATCTAAAACCTCCGCTTCGAGAAGGATGTCCATAAACTGGTCGTCCAGCAACCAAATCTTTAATATAAGTGGCAACAATTTCCTTTTCCCCCTTCTCTCTTTTTTTATGTAAAATTAAATAATCTTCTAACCAATCGAAACCTGAACATTTTAAGCCATTATCTTTACACGACTTCAAGCGGCCAAGCGCCTTTTCTGCTTTCTGTGCCAATCCCTCCGAAAAAACCAAACACATTCCTCCTCTAATAAAATTCGTCGAGACTCTTTCTAGGTCTCTATAGTTTGAAACTTCTCTTTTACTAGTTGAATCCCCGTCAATCTGAATTGGCAAATGCATAGCTAAAAATTCCATCTCTTCTTCTGTCGGAAAATATTGTAAATTTGAAATTCTTTCATGAAAATCTTTGTTTTCAACAACATATCTTTTAATCTCTTTTTCACTTGCATCATATTTTGCATAGCCGAAATGCTCTCGCAAATAATCAATCAACATCAATATAATACAAACAGAAGTTGTCCCAGCAGAACGGATTGGACCACTAAATCTCACAATAAAATAATCCTCGCCCTTTTTTGTTTTTCCTAACTTTAATCCGGTGTAGCCTTCAATAGGCGAAGCAACAACGCCAAGAGTCATATATGAAAATCCAATTCTGATACCTGCATCAATCGCTTCTATCTCGTTTTCAAATTTACAAAATTTTTCTTCCGCAACTTCGCGCGCGATAACGAAACTAACCATGCTGTCCAACTGTCCATATTTTTCTTCTATTTCTAAAATTCTATCCGAAATTATTTTGATAGGTAGTTTTGGATAAATGGTTAAAATTAAACTAGCCGCTCTCTCTGCCATAGTTAATGCTAAAGGAATTTCAACTATATCAACTGGATCCAATCCCAATGCTCTCGCCTTACTGGCAATACTATATTCTTTATCAATATTTTCTTTTAAATTTTCAAAATAATTATTCATTTTTCTCCTCCATCTTACAAACTAAATCATCATCCCTACTGAAATCCATAATTTTTACTTCTCTCGTCTTTAAATTAAATAATGGCACTTTGCACGGGTCGGGTACATTCCCAATCTTTTCCTCAAATGGGGTAATTGACTGCCAGCAAGAGCTTGCAACCATTAAAATATTGTTGTAACTATCAATTTCTGCTCGATGTTGATCCGCCGTCACAATAATATCAGGAACAATATCAATCACCATTGGGTCTTTATTTTCACATGGGATATAATCCATCAACCCATGGATCGGCGCAAGGTGTCTCCTTTTTAACATTTCTTTTACAACTTTTGTTGGTGATTTGTGTCCATACTTTGTTCTGATTTCGGGTATCTCATCGATAAATCTATTAATGCCTGCACCATGATACATTAAAACCTTGAAACCGCCAATAATTTCAACCAAAGCCGGATTTGGAACCAAATATAAATTTTCCATCTGGTGTAAACCTGGCGCCCATTTTTCCGGAATTATAGATTGTGGCTCACCAACCCAAACGGCATCGTGCTGCCCTGGACACATTATAATTTGAACATCCTTGCGAATCTTTTTTAAAATTTCTTCAACCTTTTTGTACTGTTCTTTGCAATTTCTAATATTCAAAAACTTTTCTTGCCCCTGATAAATCCCAACTCCATCAATATTGTCTCCAGCTAAAAACAAATATTTAACTTTTTTAGCAATTTCCTTCTGCCTTTTGTCTCCAATTCCACCATTTAACCATTTTATAAATCTCAAAAGCTTTTTTTCTAAAAACATTTTTGATCCAACATGAAAATCTCCTGAAAATGCGACATATTCATCAAAACTACTATACTTTTTTTTACTTAAAACTGCATCAGGATAAATAATATCGCTCGCAAACAGCATTTTGTTTGAACCCGAAACTCTAAATGCGACAATATCGTCCAATAATAATTCTTTGGCTTGCGAAAACAACGCCAAATTCTCGCGATTCACTAAAATTATAGATTTTCCAGTTAAATCCTCAACTTCAATTAATAAATTTTTATTTTTTGTCATCCTTTTATTTAAAATCAAGACAATAATTGTCCAAGCCCCATTATTTATTCCTATTCTACGAATTGAACTTAGATTTTCAAGACTTTTTATTTCCAATATTCCTCTAATCGCCTTATATCTTACCTGAAAATGATTTACAAAATCCATAACATTAATTTTTTTGGAAAAAGGCGCAGAATTTGACAATAATTTAATTTTTTCATCAATTAAATTATCATTATTAAGCAAATCCTTAGGACTATTGATATATCTTTTATATAATTCCTGTGTAATCACCCTCTCTTTGAGTTTTAATCTAGATATTTTTTCAATAATTTCATATGCTTTATTTTTATCTAGTTCAGATAACAACCTTAACGTCTCTTTGTCTAAAAAAAAGCCCTTCTCTTTGCATAATTTTAATATTTCGCCTACCATTTTAAAATTGAGAGATCTACATTCTTTAGAGAATTGCTCTCAGGCACTTTTTCTTAAATAAAAGTGTTTTTATTTTGGATTATTTTAAAATATATTAAAACATCCTTAATATTATTCATCATTTTACTATATTTAATTATTTGTCTACTCAACTACTCTAATAATTCTAAATATTTAAAGAATTCATAAGAATCGCTTCAACTTTATCAAATAAATTAGACGGAATTGATAATCTTATTTCTCGCGTCCTACCATGTCGGCCCTTTGAAATAATTTTCGCATTAATTAAACCCAACATATCTATTTCAGCTAAAATATCTGAAATTCTTCTTTGCGTCAAAACATCTGTTTTTATCTGATCACAAGATTCTTGATAGCAATTATAAACATCTCCTGTATAAAATTTTTCCAAATCTCCTTTTTTAACTTTCTTTGTTAATTGTATTATCGAATACAAAACCAATTGAAATTGTTTCGGCTCCCCTTCAATAATATCTAAAATTTTATCACGCTCCATTTTTAAATTCGCTAAGTCAATATACTCTTCGCTAATTTTATTTTTATTATCCCTTTCTGATAACTCCCCGGCAATTCTTAATAAATCCAACGCCCTTCTAGCGTCACCATGCTCCCTGGCGGCATAAGCTGCACACTTTGCAACAACACCATTACTAACAACATTTTCCTTAAAGGCGCCTTCACAGCGCTCATTTAGAATATCCTGTAATTGAATCGCGTTATAAGGATGAAAAACAAATTCTTCTTCTCCTAGACTAGACCTTACCCTTGGATCAATGTTTTCTAAAAAGGTTAATTCATTCGAGATTCCAATCAAAGATATCTGCGCATTTTTTAATTCTTGATTTAGCCTTGTAAACGAATATAAAAAATTATCATTTGTTTTTTTTATCATTTGATCTATCTCATCAAAAATAAAAACAATTAATTGTTTCTCTTTATCAACTAGCTCAATAAACTTATTCCAAACCTGATCTGTTGGCAATCCTGTAGCAGGAATTTTTCCATCCATTTGCCTAATCAGCGCCGCCAAAACTCTATATTCAGTATCTGCAACTTTCTTTAATTTACAGTTTAAATATTTAAATTTAACCCCAACATCTAACTCTTCGGCTTTTTTAAGTAGTTCATCTTGAACATATTGCACCGACAAGGTTTTTCCAGTACCTGTTTTACCATAAATAAATAAATTACTTGGTCTTTCTCCTCTTAATATTGAAGCCAAAATTAAAGCAATCGATTTTATTTGTTTATCTCTATGAGGAATGGATTCTGGAGTGTAACGAACCTGCAAAATACTTTTATTTTTAAATAAACTATTATTCACAGCCGAGTTAAAAATATCACTAAGTTCAACCCCCATTATTAATTTCTATAAAAAAATTTATTTCCATAAAATAAATAAAAACTAGAGGTATTTAAATCTTCATACATTTGAAATAATATATTAAAACCCTTTATTCCTATGGAACAAATATATCCTATTATAATTATAAAAATAAAATTTTATTATATTTCTCCTTAATAAATAAAATTTTATTTTTAAAGACCCACCCCTTTACTTCTATTCCAAAAGAAATATATATTAAATTTATTTCATATTATGATTTATTTACTATAATTTACTATATTGAATAATAATCTTTCTATTATAATATATTATAATATATATAATATATAATATATAAATTTATAAATAAAAATTTTAAAAAACCAAACAAAAATCAAAAAATCATTTTTAAATTTTTCCATATGAAACGGTAGGGTCACACTTTTTATTAAAATAATTATACCTTTAAATATAAAAAAAGTTTACTTTACTACTATTTATTAATAAAAATATTAAAGAAAGGTTTATAAATAATTTATATTTAAAAATACAATGGATAAAAGACCATTCAAGGCATTATTGGGAAAACAGGTAGTTACAAAAGAAGGAAAAAAACTTGGGATAGTAAAAGATATAACCTTTGAGGCAAGAACAGGAGAATTAATACATATTGTTTTACAAAATTTAACAGTTTACACTTCAAATTTATCGCTAGAGAGAACAAAAAACAAAGAAGCATTAATTCCTTATAATGCAGTAATCGCGGTAGGGGATTTTATTGTGGTATCTGAAGAAGATTTACTATAGTAAAACTTATAAACTAATTTTATCAAACTTTAATATGACAAACCTAAGATTAATTGGCGCAAAATTAACGAAAATTAACGCAGAAAGAAATCCTGAATTTAGTGGCAAATTAGAAATAAAAACAAATATTAAAGTTAATTCTTTAGAAAAAATTAAAGATACAAAAGATACTATAAAAGTATTATATGATTTTGAAATAGATTATGGAGAGCTGGGAAAAATTTTAATAGAGGGAATTTTATTTTTATCAAGCGATGCAAAAACAATTAAAGAATTATTAAAAATTCAAAAAGATAAAAAGTATAATTCTCCGGAATATATCACAATAACAAATTTAATTATACAAAAAGCATCAATTAAAGCATTTGAAATAGAAGAAGAATTAAGTCTACCAATCCATATCAAGCTCCCAGCGCTTTCTGTCAAAGATCAATAAACAGTTAATTTAAATATAGCTTTTTAATTATATAATTGTGCCCATATCGCATAAAGGTATTGCACGCGGCTCGAACCCGCGGTCTTTCGGGACATCCCCGTTCGATTCGGGGTATGGGCGTCAATCTTCAAAAAATCCAAAAACATTTAAAACAAAACCATATATTAATTATATGCCAAAAATATCTGAACAAAAAATAGAAAAAATATCTGAACAGATTTTATATTATTTATATTCCATCTTTCCCAAGCAAGTTTTTACGTCAGACATTGCAAGAGAAACAGCAAGGGACGAAGAATTTACCAAGTATTTATTAAAAGAATTAGAAAAAAAAGAATTAGTTATAAAAATTAATAAAAATCCACAAGGCTTTCAATATTCTCGAAGATTAAGATGGAGAATTTCAAACAAAGCCCATAAAATATACAAAAGGCACCAATAGCCCATTTTAAAATTATACTAAAATATATTTCAAAAAACAACTATAATTATAAAGCAAAATACACTTCCAGTATAATGGATCCAATAAAAGAGGCCTTTTTAAAAATCAAAGAAGACATTTTATTTTTGAAAGAAGAGATTTCACAACTTAAACTTCAAGTAAAAAATGCACAAATAACACCAACGCATAATACCCTTCCAACACACCAACACACCAACACACCAACACCTTTTCAAGCAATTCCAACACATAAACACCGGGTAGAGACCCCATATGCCCCAAATATTGATAGTTCCATAGGAAATAATGGGGTTCCAACAGACAAACAGACAAACAGACAAACATTCCAACAGACACACTTCATACCTAATTCAGACTTTGAACAAGCAAGCAATATATTATCTTCACTTGATGACATCAAAAAAGGAATTCGCTTTAAGTTTAAGCGCTTAACCCCCCAGGAAATGCTTGTTTTTAGCGTATTATATGGATTAGAGGAACAGAAAATTAAAGAAATCACCTATCGCACTCTCGCAACACAAATTAGGCTTAGTGAGTCCTCTATAAGAGATTATATTAATAAACTAATCAATAAGGGCATACCAATAGAAAAAATAAGACAAAACAACAAAACAATCATGCTAAAAATCTCTCAAGATCTCAAAAAGGTAGTTACTTTAGCTACAATTCAGAACCTCAGGAGCTTGTAGGCCCATGAAATACTCGTTAGAGTGTTACTTTAGCTACAATTTAGACATTAAAAGAATTACAAAATTTAATATTTCAACAAAAGATTTAAATAGTTATTCGGATATTAGTATAAATGGAAGAGATATCTAGAGACTGGCTAATTGGATTTATAGAAGCCGAGGGAAATTTTAATGTTGCATTATCAAAAAACTATAAAAAACGGAATCCCACTTATCTTTTTGAATATTATCCCATCTTACAATTTAGAATTTTCCTACATGGAGAGGATGAACCCGTGTTAAAAAAAATAAAAGACTTCCTTGGCATCGGTAAAATTTACAAGAAGAACTGTGAATATGCCAGAAAAAAAGGCATAAATACGCATGACCAAAGTTGTTATTATATTACCTCATCTAAAGAATTAAATTTTTTAAATAATTTTTTAAAAGATGGACAGTTTCACACAAGGAAAGAAGCAGATAAAAACGCATTTTTTGAAATATTAAATATCAAATTAAACAAAGAACACCTTAAGAGAGAAGGCTATAATAAAGTTATTTTTCTTGCTAATAATATGAATTCCAAACGCAGATTAACAAAATAAATTTTCGGTTCACCGAATAACTAGTTTAATTTTGTAATATTATTTTTCCAAATACATTTTAACCCTAAATCTAACATATTTAGGCAAGTTATTTTACGCATTTACACTCATTATTCCTTTAAATTTACTCTTTAGGACTAGGCCCGTTTTTTTCAACTTTTTAGTTTAATTTAAATTCCTCAACTTTTGACGAATTAAACCTCACATATATCTAAAACTTAAAACTTTTTTAAGTTCTAAATCCTCACTTATACCACTTTTTTCAAAAGGTCTCACTTTTCGAGTTTATTTGCCCAAAAAACCATCGATTTTTTAGGAATTTTGCCCAACTTAACTCTCACTTTTCCGAAATTTAAACATTTTTTCTCTTTTTTGCCGATTTAACCCTAATTTTAACGTTTTTGACAATAATTGACCGAGTCTCATCTGGAATATATAACCTTTTCTTCCCGTTCGCTTCCCTGGACTCCATAATTAATCCCTCATTTTTTTGTTTTACAGCATTAATTTGCCCCCTTATCGTGCTCTTATCTTTGCCAAGCAAGGCGGCCAGATCTTCATAACTCAATCTCATTTCAGAATTTAATAGAGCCCACACAATTGCTCTTTCCATTACTGTAAGACCCTCTAAAATACCTGTTTGGACACCTGTTTGGACACCTGTTTGGACACCACTAGGCAATGTGTGTTTAACCACTTCCGTTGACACCTGTTTGGACACAGGTATATTAAAAAAAGAAGTCATAGATTTTAATTCCAGAATATCATCATGAATTAATGAAAGTTGATTTTTTATGTCAGAAATATCATTTTTGTGCAACAATCTTTTGTCGTCGAGATGCTTAATCCAAACACTAACTTTTCCAAAATCTTTCTTTACATGATTAAAAGAATCCTGGGTTTCCATCCTTAATCTATCAACTCTTTTTTTGTATCCAAATAATCCAAACATCTTATTAATTTTTAAACAATGTTCTTTATAAATGTTGTGCACTTTTAGGCATTAAGTACTTTATTAGTATCTATTTAAACAACAAAACAACAAAAAACATACATCTGTCCAAAAAATCACTACCTTGTCCAAAACCCAAACACTTACTTTTATCGTATATAAAAAATTATTCGCCAATATTTTTTAAACAACAATCACTATATTCGCTTAAACAGCTGTCCAATCACCCACCCCTGCCATTTAAACGGCCTTTGTGTGTTAAAGCTGTCCAAACAGCCCCGCCAAATTATCAAAAAATTATTGTACAAACAATTATAAACTTCAAAAACTACATAAAAATATGCAATTAAAAAAGAATTTGATATATTCAGGAGTTGTTTCTGCGGCTACATTAATCACTTCAATTTTTTTACCAATAATACCATGCCGAATAGCCCCAGGAGTTCCGAATCCGATATACAAATGGACACTATGCTCTTTAAATCCAGACAACATTAACACTTCTAGATCTATCAAGGAATATTTGGGGTATACATCATCGCTAACGGAATCATATCTCTTGGTACTTTTAATAACATTCATAATGGCAATGATATTTTTCAACTATGCCATAAAGAAAAAAAGAAAAAATTAAAAGGAGGTAGTCAAAATGAATGAAAATAATTTAGTGGGAATAACAACATGGATCGTCGGAATTATAGTAGCCCTTGCAGTTGGATCAGGAATGATTGATAGCACTTTATCTATTCCAGGAATTCCAGAAGTAATTACATGGATAGCCGGATGGATAGTCGTTGTTGGCGCAATTTTAAGCTTAGTTCTAGCAATTTTTAACAAATAAAACAACAAACTTTTTTATTTTTTTATTTTTTTATTCAACAAAACTTTTTTGAAAAACAAAAGATGCAACATCTCCCAAAATTAAAAATTATAACTTTTCACTAAGTTAACCTTAGTGCACAACCGTCCCAAGATGGAGACAGGATTTAGAAATTCCTAGATCAAAAATATCAAACAATAACCAAAAACTCATCAAAATCTTTCACAATTTTCAAATATTTTTCAAACGAAAATTTTCTCAATTTATCAAAATTTCACAAAATTCAAGCAAATTTAGGCACAACTTCGCACAATATACATTGTATGACGTTCTTCCATGTCTAAGCGAACGGAAATAGTCCGTTTGCATAAAGTTTTTAATATGCGAACGTCTTTTCCCCGCATGATAAAAGAGTGTGTTAATTGTAAGTCCGAAAAAGAGCATCATGCCAAAGGCCTCTGCTATGCCTGTTACAAAAAGTTAAAATGGCAACCAAAAATTCAAACCTGCAAACGATGCAAACGAAAAATAAATATCCACGCCAAAGGCCTATGCAAGGGTTGCTATAATTATGCTTTTCATCTCGACAAAAACAAAGCATATAATCAACGAAAACGAAATAATATTGACCTCAAGACCTACAGAAATCTAACCAAAGAATGTGTCATTTGCGGTTTCGATAAGGTCGTTGATTTTCATCACATTGATGGCAACAAAGATAATAAATCTCCAAAAAATCTCATAGGACTCTGTCCAAATCATCATAGAATGATTCACAACTTCAATTTCAGAAACGAAATATTTCAAATCCTCAAAGAAAAAGGCTTTGATTTGCCATTGGACGAAAAACTAAGCTTCCATGACTCAAAATCCGAAAGATAAAGGGATACTAATAATCTAAACATGTATCGCCCCAAATTTAAAACATCTTTCTGTGAATTTTAACATCCCTTCATTAAATTTAATGGCTTAATCTGATAGGAAGCACTAACTTTGTTAAAAAAAGTGCTGAAAAACTCTAAAATCGGCCAATTCACCTTTTTTTATTTCTAGCCAACAAAAATTTCAAAAATCCAAACGAAAAAGTGAGAGTTAAATAGTTCTAAAAAAAAGAAAGGTGAGAACTAAAATACATGTTAGCTCCAATCGGCAAAATAAAAAACTAAAAGTTAACTCAGCGTCGATAAAACACAAATATATTTATATAAAAAACTCACAAAGATAAGAACAATAGTTATTCGGTTTAACGAAAAACGAAAAACACTACCTTTTGCTTTTCCCAAAACATTCTCTGCATAAAACTGGCTTACCCTGCACTGGCTTAAAGGGAACGGTTGTTGCTTTCCCGCATTCAGCACAGACTACATCAAAATCTTTTCTTCTATTGTCGTAAGAGCCTCGCTGTGGTCGCCCTTTTTTGAAACAATCATTACATTTAACAGGCCTGCCTTCCTTAGGCTCAAAAGGAATTTCACATTCTTTCCCACATTCAGCACAGATTGCCTTAAATTTTTCTCCTTCCATTCCAATAATCATATTCCATCCTATAAAAACCTTTGGCTAAATAAAATTATTCTTATTCAGTCTTTTTGTCTCCACAAAAACTATAAACTATTGTTCTTATAACATTAATAGGTGATGGACATAGATAAATTCCTGAAAAAGATAGAATTAGAGTTAAAAATATCAAAAAACTCAAACTACACTATTCGTAATTATATTAAAGCAAATAAAGATTTTTTGATTTTTGCAGAAAAATCCCCAGAAAAAATTGTCACCGAAGATGTTAAAATTTTTATGGCCAAAAATTTGGCGGACAAAGCCGCGATGTCAACCATACTTTTTCTTTCTGCAATTAAGTATGCATATGTTTCAATTTTCAGCAACGATATAACTGCTTCAATCAAACGACCAAAAAAAGAACAACAACTCCCAACAATTTTATCAAAAGAGGAGATAAAAAAATTACTTAAAGAAATTAAAACTGAAAAATCAAAATTAATGGTTAGTATGATGTATGCATGTGGTTTCCGAGTTTCCGAATTAATTAATTTAAAAATATCAAACCTAAATTTTTCTGAAAAAATTGGGCATATTCGTCGAGCAAAAGGAAACAAAGACAGAATTTTTAACATTCCAGAATTCTTAATAGATGAACTTCAATATTATGCTGGAAAGCAAAAAGGAGAAAAATATTTATTTACAGGACGAAATGGAAGGCTCTCGTCCAGAAACCTACAAAAAATTATATCATCGGCTGCGAATAGAGCAGGGCTAAGAAATGTTCACTGCCATACTCTTCGGCACTCATTTGCAACTCATTTATTGGAAAATGGAATAGACATAAGACACATACAAGAATTACTTGGACACGCTAACTTATCGACAACTCAAATATACACTCACGTTTCAACTGAAGAAATAAAAAAAATAAAATCTCCGATAGATAATTTATAAAAAATTATTTTTTCTTTTTCTTGGCAGGCTTTTTAGCGAATTTACCACAACAAGTTTCACATCCCGCTCCAGATATTAAAATAAAAATTGCGAAAACTCCAATAAACCACCAAGCATTTGTATTATTAACCCAAGTCATAGCTCCTCCCCAAAGCTTCAAAACAATCAACACAAAACTCATCGTTGCCAACTTCATTGAAGCAATAGTCCATCCGCTCATATTATTCATACATTTAATCATATTACACCTCCGAAATTAACAAGCAACTCAACTATAAAAATACTTCCTCTTTCTTCATCCATTTCCAAATTTCCAAAGCTTCCTTCCCGCGAACATCTGCCGTGATCTCAATCTCCCCATCTTCACAACTATCCAATGTTTCTATCTCGCTCGTTTCTAAATTTACACCACGAACACTTCTAACAAAACAACTTTCATCACAATAAATAATTTCATCAAGAGCTCTTTGAAAATTCTCTTGTATAAAATCAGGGGCAGTATCTAATATATTCACAGTTTCGTTCAAGTCAATTTCCGACCCAAGAAGAATAGCATAATCAACACAATCCTGGGTTATCTCGCAAGGCATCATTGTATTAGTGGCGTCGCCAACACAAACTCGCACCGTTTTAAAAACATAAAAATTATAGAAATAAATTCCCGCTCCAACAATTCCAATTAACAAAATCAAAATAATAATACCAACAATTAACAATATCCCACCACACCTTTTCATAAAATTACAAAGGTAAGACATTTTATAAATTCTCGCAAACACTTATTGCCATGACATGCAAAAAATGCGGATATTCAGACCAAAAGGAAAAAATAATTTTTGGAAGTTCTTTGTGCAAGATTTGCTCCACATTTGCCCCTAGCAAAATTTCTGAATTTCAAGATTATATATCCGAAAAAATCGACTGGAAAAAAATCGACACTTTTAGAAAATATAAGCATTATCCTGGCAAAAAACAAAAACAAGGAATGGAAAAAATGGCCAATATTGGGCGAATAGTTACACGCGCCCCATTGGGCTATGACGTTGTTAACGGCAACCTTATCCCAAATGAAGATGCAGTCAGAGTACATTCTTTATTCCGAACATTTCTAAATAGAAAATATACTTTAACGTCCCTATCAAAAAATTTCTCTCTCTCAATCAACGGACTAAAAAAAATTCTCACAAACCGAACATATTTAGGAGAAATAAAATTCGACGGAAAAATTCACAAGGGCGAACATCAACAATTGATTTCCCCTGAAATATTTTATGCAGTCCAAAGAAAACTTAAAACATATTTGAGACCGAGAAAAAAGAATAATTTTATCTAAACGAAGTTTGTCTCATTGCCCTAGCTTTAGAATCACCAGGCTTACATGCTTCCTTCCTTCGAGTATCAGCAATCAACATATTTCTATCATACATTAAAAAAGCATCTTTCAAGGCATTATTTTTCGCCCACTTAACAATAGCTCTGGCAATAGCTAGTCGGCCAGCTTCAACCTGACAAGCAATTCCGCCACCCTTAACATTAATATCAATATTAAAATTCAATTTTCCCAAAGTGTCTTCTGCAATAACTAATGGCTCATTAATTTCTAATTGTTGTAAATTGCTTAAAAAACTTAGTGGCCTTTTATTAAAAGTTACAATTCCATCGCCATCCCAAATCGTTGCTTTAGCGACGGCAGTCTTTCTTTTTCCTGAGACAACTATTTTATTCATATTATTTCAATAACCTCACTATTTCTTTAATTGAAGAATGTTTCATGGGTAGCCTATATTCTAATTTAATAACATTTTTCAATTCATCTTTATCTAAAGCACCATCTCCGGCATAACACCTCAATCTTCTGAGAGCATCTTGTCCCTTCATTCTATCTCTTGGCAACATTCCGCGAATCATTCGTTTAACTAATCTATCAGCAACCCTAGGATATTTAGGACCTTTTAATGAACTACCCGAACCCATTTCTCTTTTAGCCAAAATTTTCTTCGCAAAAAGTTTTTTATCTCCGGAAACAACTATTTCTTCACAATTAATAATGTCAACAAAATTACCTTTCAATAAATCTTTAGCAACGACACTTGCCAGTCTACCAAAAATCATTCTCCTGCCGTCATAAATTAATTTTGTCATTATCTTAAAATATCATAACCATTTAGTTCAGGATTTTTTTTCATTTCATCAATTATAGAAATAAAACTAGCCTTTGCGTCCTTTATTTTTTCAATTGCCTTTGCGGATGCAGACCACGCAACAATTTTTTTTGATTTATTCAAATCCCCAGCACTTAAAATTTTACCAGCAACCAGAACATCTCCTTCAATCATATCAATATCCTTCAAATTAATTGCCGGCCATCTCCTTTTTGGGCGAGCCAATTCTTTTGCAACAACGGGATTTGTTTTCTTTAATTTAATAATAGTCTCGACTAAAGAAACATCCATTTTATGTTTCATCCTTTTTTCTATTTTTGTTTTGTTTGTACTTATTTCCATTTTAAATTTTTATGGGGAAAGGAGGATTCGAACCCCCGTAGGCATAAGCCAACGCGCCCTTAACGCGCCCCGTTTGACCACTCCGGCATTTCCCCGCGATTAATTGCGGCACAGAGCAAAATTAAAATCTATTTAATTGCCTTAGATATTTCCGAAAGATTTCCCTTTAATGCCTTAGATGCTTCAATAAAAATTTCCTCGGCGCCAATCTGGCCCCACGATTCAATTGTAAAAACCAAATCATTATTAAACTCAATGCTAACACCAGGATAATTAACCATGTCTTCCTGATCTAAATCACAAGCTATAGCATTTTTGACTTTTAATTTCTCACCAAACATTTCAAAAACGTCTGGATAAATTTCAGCCAATTCACTTTGTTTTTCGCCTTCGCTAGAAATTTTAATTTTTGGCAAGTGTTTATAAAAAATTAATCCCGACATAAATTTTGCATGCTCAATTCCTTTTCCTATTTTTGCTCGGGCAACCAATTCAATTTCCTGCCCCTGCCCAAGTAAAACAATTGGTGTTTCGGGATAAACAACACTGTCACCAAGATCGCCAGCAAGAACTTCAACGTTGTCTCCTTTCCCCTTAGCTTTTATTTTCATTTCAATACACTGATCAACTTTCATTTTTTGATTTTTTAAAGAAATAAGCCCAAGTCTATGCACAATAATTTCATCATAAAGAGCAGAGTCATTTTTATAAATATCAGCCTCGACAATTGCTAAAATCGGAATTTCCCCAGCACTTCTCCGGAGGGCATTGGCCAGACTAACATTCATTTCGCTAATAAAACTTATTTCCTCAGGTGTTTTTTTAATCATTTCCATTTTATTTTACTTTATTTTTACTTTATAAGGTTAGTCCTTTATACTCTTCTTCCTCTTCTTCCTCCTTTTTTCTTTGGTCCACCTCGAGCGATAGCGCTAGTTTCAACTATGCTTAAAATTTTAAAACCCTCTTTGGTTAAAGTTCTAACAATAGCATGTGCCCCAGGACCAATTCCAGTAGCCCCAGTCTGCCCCTTCATTCGAACATAAAGTGTGTTAATTTTATAGTCTCTGCACATGTCCTGCACTTTTTTCGCAATAAACATAGCAATAGTAGGGTTTGCTCTCATTCTATCGTGCTTGGTAATTTGGCCTCCAGAAGTTCTACCAATAGTATTTCCAGCTAGGTCGGTTACATTTGCAATTGTATTATTAAAACTCGCATAAATATTTAAAATTCCAATGTTCTCTTCATTTTTTGCCATTATTCTTTTGCCTCGGGCTCAACAGAGTCATTTCCATCTGGAGAACCATTTATTTCTTCATTATCAGCTTCTTTCTCAGCAGAGCTCTTCTTTTTAACTTTCTTTTCTGTTAATGAAAGCTTATTTTCTAAATCCTTAGTCACAATAAAGGAAGGGATGTTGACAATAGTACCATCGACCAAAACATTTTTATGAACAATTAGTTGTCGAGCCATCTTCGGAGTATTAGCTAATTTTTTTTTGAAGAGAAATGTCTGTAATCGTCTCTCTAAAAGACTCTCTTCAGTTAAGGCCAACACGTCAGAAATATCAGTAACATTCATACCCATTTTATTTAACTTAACAAAAAATACTTGCTGCTCAGCCATGTCCTTACCTATCAATGTTTTAGCCATTCTTCTCAACTTAGAAACTGCAGTTTTCACTTTCCAAATTTCTCGTTTATTTTTTAAACCGTATCTCTTAATCAAAACATTCTCTTCATCCATTCTCGTCCTGTCAAATAATTTTTTTGGACGACTGAATAATTTTCGTTTTTTCTTAATATCTCCCATAACTCAATATCTCCAATATTTTAATTTTCATCTTTTTTCTTTTTCTTTGTAGCCGCAACAGAAGATTTTCTGTTCCGTCTAAAATTTGCTTTAGTTTTTTGTCCTCTCACTGGTAGATTTGCTGCATGACGAATACCCTTATATGATTTGATTTTTTTCAATCTTTTAATATCAAAGTCCTTTTTTAATTTCAAATCCGCACCACTAATATGCTTATCTTCACCATCTTCAAAATCCTTTTGTCTATTTTTTAAAAAACCCAAAACTTTCGGACTTTTAATAAATTCTTCAATTTTAGAAAGTTCCTTCTTATCAATATCCTGAATTCTTTGTTTCCTGTCAAGCTTTAAAATTTTGCAAATTGCATTGGCAAATGTCCAAGAAATTCCGTTAATTTTGGTAAGTGCCGAACCAGCCTTAAGGTCTCCTCGGATATCTTTTCCCATCATTCTTACAAGAACAACATCGTCTTGTTTTTTATTATCATGTTTTTTCTTTTCTGTTTCCATTTTAATTAATAAACAAATTGTGTCTTTTTATTTCTGTCAACTCCTCCATAATTCTTTTTTCAATAAGTTTTTCAGGAGAAGGAATATTCGGGACTCGTTTTCTAATATCATCAAACGACTCAAAAACACGTTCCTCCCTTGCCTTAATAATTGAACTTGTATGCTTTTTCCCAAGTCCAGGCAATAATTCAAATTGATGAAGTCGAGTATTCATAGCTTGTGCTTCGTTAAAAAATTTAACAAATCTTTGCTCATCTTTCTTAACAACATCCTCAACAAATCCTTCTAATTCAAGCTTTGCTGTTTCAGTCAATTTCTCTCTTGGGCACCTCCCAAGAATATATTGAACCTTTTCTCTTTTCCCTTCTCCAATATAGGCAGCTTCTCCAATTTCAAACTTTTCTCCTCGACGAGGAACAATTTGTAATAAGGTAAGTCCACTAGTTCCAATTGCTTGAGCCAAGGGCATGCCTTTACTTTCTAAAGGATACCCATAAGGTAAAAAATCTAATATAATTGCATTTTCTTCCTTTGCCATGGTTAATATTTTTTAGTAACATCTAAAATTTTATTTACTTCGTCCTGGTCAAGAGATACCCCTTCAATAACCTTAGTTAACTCAGAAGCGTCAGTTGGAATAAAATCAACAATTTTTACAATATGCCCATCTTTCAGCTTAATTAAATCAAGAGCTTTCAGCTCCTCTTTCATTTCATTAGCTTTCTTAATATCCATTGTATTAAAATCTTTGATAAACTTTTTAATTGCCTCACTCTTCTCCGAGCTTCCAGCTAGGGAAACGACTTCTGCCAGAGTAATTGGATTTTCTTCTTTTATTGTCATAATTTCTTTAAATGAACAGGATGAATTATAAATGTTTTCAACTTGTTCCCATCTTTAATTTCTACTAACTTAAATCTTCCACGACTTCCAACAACTTTTCCACTCATTCCCTTTAATCTCTTTGGAAACGCAACCCGAACACCAAGATTAATTATCAAAGCAACATTTGCTCCATCTTCGATTTTTTTAAAGTAAGAACTAAGTTTCAACTTTCCCTTTTCTCTAACCTGTTTTCTTTGTCTCGCCATTTTATATTACCAAATGATTACAGAACTACTTGCGCTGCAAACAACTCGGACATTAACTGTCCTAATAAATCAACAAAAATTCCCTTTATAAGTTTTCCGCCATCAATTAACACTCATTCCGACCTTTCATTTTTCCCATGAAGCGAACCTTTCTGCTTCGTCTATTTCACATATATTGACAACCCTCTCTTCAGTATTACCAACGTTCATTCTTAATTCATCAGGACTAATTCCCCCAATTTCAATAGCCTCAATTTCAGGTGCCTGATTTTCAATCTCCGGCTTTATAATTTCACTAACTCGTCCCAAGTTTAAATTTCCAATATCTCGTTCTTTTTCCATTCCGTCAACAATGGCCTTCGCCATTTTCTCTCCCCAAACTTGATACATACAACGCTGACACATATCGACGACAGAATCGGAATTAATTTCCGTAGAACAATAAATGCATTTTTTCACCATCTTTCATCTTTCTGTCAGATTACCTTTTTAAATTTTTATATATTATTTTACAAATGTTTAAAAAGTTTAAAACCAAAAGAATAATATGAAAAGAGTGTTGATATTGGCTTTAATTGGATTGGTTTTAATTAGTTTTTCAAGTGCAGAATGTGACCTTTCTATTTCAATGATTAATCAAGATCCTTATCCTGCGGTTCCAGGGGATTATGTTAAAGTTGTTTTCCAGGTTGCAGGGATAGAAGACCCCTCTTGTAAAGAGGTTTCATTTGAGCTTCTAGAACAATATCCGATTGTATTTGACCCAGATCAAAAAAGGATATATGAAATCGAGGCAGGAACTTATTCAAAAGACTTCAGTTCATTTTTAATTGCTCCATATAAAGTAAGGGTTGATGAAGACGGATTGGAAGGTGCAAACCCGCTGGAAATAAAATATAGATATAATTATCAAGGAAAACCAAATACATCTTATCACACGAGTCAATTCGATTTAGAAGTACAAGACACAAGAGTTGATTTCGAAATTGCCATCAAGAATTATGACTACGTCACAGAAATTATGACATTAGAAGTTCTTAATATTGGAGAATCAGACATAGAGGCATTATCTCTAGAGATTCCAAACCAAAACAATGTAGAAATTAAAGGTGCATCTAAAAATATTGTAGGAGACTTAGACTCCAACGAATACACGACGACAGACTTTGAAGTAAGAATTTCTGACGGAGATTTTAATGTGGCTCTAACTTATTCTGATGAGATTAATGTAAGAAGAAAAGTCGAAAAAACACTGACATTCGATTCATCATATTTTACAAATAGAATAGCAGACCAAAAAACAACATCCACAACAACCTATATTATTTGGCTGGCAATTATTTTAGGGATAACTTACTTTGGTTATAAAAAATACAAGAAAAAGAAAAAATAATTCTACTCATATCTCAACGCGTCAACAGCATTAATTTTACTAGCTCTCCACGCCGGCAACATCCCAGAAATAGCACCAGTAAATGTCGCGAACCCAATCAGCCCAGCAAACAGAATCCAAGAATAATGTGGACTCAAAAATCCATACCCAAGATTATCTAAAATTCCTGCCGCAAAATTTGCCCCACCCCATCCAACTAAAACACCAATTACACCCGCGACAAATCCAAGAAATCCAGACTCAAATAAAAATATCTTAAATACTTCACTATTCCGAGCACCAATAGATTTCAAAACACCAATCTCCTTAAACCGCTCAAGCACCGATGTAATCATGGTATTCGCAGTATTAACCGCAGAAACAACAATAGAAATAAACGCAATCAAAACAATGAACCCAATAATAATATCCAAAACCACCGTGAAACTTTCCAACAAGTCAGCATAAGATTGAACGGAAAAATCTTCTTTTCCTTTGTCTAAATCTCTATATTGTCTAAGTTTATTTTCAACCCTATCAGCAATGCCATCAATATCATCTTTATCAACTCTAGCCAAAATCATACCATAAGAAAGTTCTTTGTTGGGATAAAGATCCGACATAAAATCATTAGTTATATAAATATTAGAATCATCCGAAGGGTTACCAACCGATTCATAAAATCCAACAATACGAAGTTCCTGCCCCTGCACATTTATTTTACTATTAACAGAATAAGCATTAGGAAAAATTTTATTTTTAATAAAATAATTATACCCAAGCGTGACCTTCCCAGAATCGCCATTACGAAGTTCTCGCCCTTCAATAATTTCAATGTCCGAAAGCTCCATTATCATTGGCAAATCAGGGTCATAACTTGAAACAAACACATATTTCTTAGAATCATCCTGCTCAATTTCTCCCACGCCCATATATATTCCCGTAGCCTCATAAACACCAGCAGTATTTTTTATCGTCCGAATATCTCCATCCAAAAGTTTAAACGTTGTATCTAATCCAGGGATACCTGTCCCTTTAGACATAATCATCAACTTATCCGCCGAAGACGAAGACGTGAACTCATCAATATAATCATAAAGTCCCCAGCCATAACTCACAAAAATAAAGATTGTAGCAATCCCAACAAAAATAGACAAAATCGTAAGAATACTTCTAGCCTTACTTTTCTTAATATTATTCAACGAATATTTCACACTCTCTTTACTAATTACGGCCATATTATCCCCTCAGCGCCTCCACCGGATTTTGTTTAGCTGCATTCATAGCCGGGATAATTCCCGCAGTAGCGCCAACAATAAAGCTACCTATCAATGCCCCGCTAATTAACATAAAATCTATTGTAGGCAAAAGTTCACTTCCAATAAAGTTATTAATACCAATAATCCCAGCAAAACTTATCAAAGTACCAAAGGTAATACCAACTAACCCTCCGATAAGGCCAAGCATCCCAGATTCGAAAAAGAACTGCAAAAAAATCTGATAATTAGTCCCTCCAATTGCTTTCATAATCCCAATCTCCTTCTTTCTCTCTAAAACCGAAGTCGTCATCGTATTAACAATTCCCAAGGCTCCAACCAAAATCGAAATCGACGCGATAATTATAATGAAAGCTTTGACGCCACCAAGAACGCTATTGACTGTTTCTAATATGGCATCAGGAGTAGAAACTTCAAAATCTTCCTCTCCAACGTCAACATCACGCCGATCCCTCAACAGCTTCTCAATCTCCTTCTTGGCCCTATCCATCAAGTCGGGAGACTTCACTTTCACCCCAATAATATCAACCTCTTCCCCATAATCAAACAAATTATCCAAATCATCTTGATACATAAGAACAATATTATCTAACATAAAACTCCCTTTTTTCTTAAGAATACCAACAACCCTAAACCGTTTGTCTTGAACTAAAACATTATCACCAGTTGCAATATCTTTGTCAAAACCATTTTTAGTTCCATCCGCAAGATTATTCCCGATAACAATTCTTCCCAGTGCATCATTCAAAAGCATCGTCCCACTACGAGCTTCTATGTCCATTGTCTCATACATTTCTTTTTCCATCGCATCATCAACACTTACAGCCATACTAAAGACAACAATATCATTATACTCTATTTTGGTAGTCTCAAGATTTCTAGGAGTTGCAAATTCAACAGTCCCCAGTTTCGATATAGCATCAACATCATCCCTAGTCAACTTATTAACAGCCCCACTTCCGGGCGGACCAAAAGAATTAAGCCCACCAGCCTGAACAGTCAACGCCTGAGTAGAACTAACCCCAAACTGAGCACCAACAGCCGCCTGCAACCCAGAACCCAAACCAATCAAAGCAACAACCGCAGTAACCCCAATAAAAATACCGAGCAAAGTTAACCAAGAACGAATTCCCCGATGTCTCAAATTCTTCAAAGCTAGAATCAAATAATCAAGCTTCATTATTTCTTCTCCTTCATTTCCTTCTTTTTTCGCTTAGTAACATCAACAAATTTATTCCCACATCGCTTAGTAACCTTATCGAGCTCACCATCCAATAGCCAATAAATAACATCCGCATATTCCTTCGCCAAATCAGGATCGTGAGTAACCATGATAACAGTCTTCCCCTGTTTGTTTAATTTTTGTAAAAAATCCATAACAATCGCACCAGTTTTTGTGTCCAAATTTCCAGTAGGTTCATCAGCCAGAACAACTTCTGGATCATTGGCCAAGCTTCTAGCAATCGCAACTCTCTGCATTTGTCCCCCAGAAATTTCTCCAGGATAATGGTCCATCCTGTCATGCAATTCAACTAATTTCAACAACTCTTCGGCTTTTTCTTCTCTTTCTTCGAAGTCCGTTCCCTGAAACATCATTGGTAACATTACATTTTCTTTAACAGTCAAATTAGAAATTAAATTAAAAGATTGGAAAATAAATCCTATTTTCTTTCCGCGAACTTGCGCCAAATCAGATTCATCTAATTCAGCAATATCACCACCATCTAAAAGAATAGTCCCATAAGTTGGCATATCCAAACTTCCCACAAGATTCATTGCCGTAGATTTTCCTGAGCCACTTGGCCCCATAATCGCAATAAATTCTCCAGCAAAAACTTTCAACTCTATGTGACTAAGCGCCTTCACCACCGAATCTCCCATTGGATAATGCTTAGAAACATTTCTCAGTCTAATAATTTCCTCTCCTTTCACCTTCTTTGCCATAACCAAAATACGAGAAACTCCTATATAAATTAATCGTCCATAAACTTTAAATAGCCAAATTTCACTAATCAATTATGATAATTCCAATAAGATGTTTTAGTTGCGGAAAACCAATTGCACACTTATATCCAAAATACAAAAAATTAGTAGAAGAAGGAATGCCTCAAAAAGAAGCCATGGATGAATTAGGAATAAAAAGATATTGCTGCAGAGCTCAAATTCTAGGACAAAAAGATACTTTAGAATTGGTTAATAAATTTAAGAAGTTTTAATTATATTATACTAACAATTTGCCAATAATATGCAATAGCTAAGATTATCCAAGGAAACAAATAATCTGAAATCAATTGCATTCTTTTTCTGTCAATATTAATTCCAATTTTTTCCAAGACAAAAGAGTAAAATGTCATCTCACCTCGAACCTTAGTTCCAAAATTCCTTTTTGTAAAAAAATCTTCCTTAAGTATAATTAACTGCAAATAATAAACAAATATTCCAGAAACAATAAATTTCCAGCTTAACCAAAAAGGGCAGCTCCAAATCAATACAATTAATAAAAATTGCACGGAAAGACCTGTTTTAGACTTTGTAACTTTCATTAAAGAATAAAGAAGAGACTCTTTAATAACATTTCTAAGAAAATAAATAGACAGCTCCGTGTGTTCCCATCAAAGACAGTACAAACACGAACGTAATAAGCTTAACTTCTGAGTTCGGGATGGGATCAGGTGTAACCAAATTACTATGGCCGTCTGATATTATCTACTAATTTTCTTTTTTAAACCTTACGATTATAGGGGCTTTGTATATAAAGTCCGAATAGGCAGTTACTTTATACACAAAGCCGATTATAGGGAAATCTCCCGACTGAGGACTGAACATTTAAAAAGAATGTAGGCAAATAATATTTATGACATTTTATTTTCCGACAATAAAAGGATTGAAGCAATGGGACAAATATTGCAAGGATTGGCATAAGCTTGTATTGTTAAAACTGGGGATATTAAGAAAAGATTTTTCATTAAAAATGAAAAATGGATTAGTTCTTCTTTTAAAATATGAGGGGAGGGACGCAACAACATCAGTACTAAGAGACATCTATTTTAATGACCCATATTTCAAAAGTCACAATTTTAAACAAGGCGATGTTATTGTAGATGTCGGTGCAAACATAGGAATTCCATCAACAAAAATTGCAGCTGAAAATAAGGGGTTAAGAATTTATTCATATGAGGCCTCCTTAGAGAATTATAAATATCTTAAAAAAAATATTGTTGACAATAAATTAACAGACAAAATTTCTTGTTTCAATCTAGCAGTTACCGGGAAAAGTGATGATACAATAAAATTATACATAAA
The DNA here is from genome assembly GCA_964401675.1 of Candidatus Woesearchaeota archaeon. Lineage (GTDB taxonomy): Archaea > Nanobdellota > Nanobdellia > Pacearchaeales > GW2011-AR1 > JAGVXH01. The sequence continues at coordinate 29,696 of CAYNZD010000003.1, forward strand.
CAATTCCAGTGGAAGCGGAAATTCTATTTTTTCAAATGGTAAAAAACAATTTGGGAGATATTTAGAGGTAAAAACAATTTCTATGGAGGATATTTTTTTAAGAAACAAAATAGGTCAAATAGATTTTTTAAAAATGGATTGTGAAGGTGCAGAATATGAAATATTATATAGTACGCCAAAAAAATTCTTTAAGAAAATAGAAGAGATGGCGATTGAATATCATAATGCAAAAGGACATAGTGGTAAAGAGTTGAAAGACTTTATAGAAAAATTAGGATTTACCATAAAAGAATTCAATCATGGAATAATTAGAGCCTCTAAATAATCTTTCTTTAAAGGGAGATTCAGGTTCTAGTTTAATATACTGTAATGTTTTAATCAATAGTTTTTTATAGCAAATTTTCTCAATAAAACTACGAGGGAATGCCTACGCTACTCGCGATTTGCATTTGCTCAAGATAGAAAATAGGTTCGCAAAAGCGAATCGCTCGGTCAAACTGTTTGACCGTAAATTAACGAGGGAATGCCGGAGTGGTCAAACGGGGCAGACTCAAGATCTGTTGGCTTATGCCTACGGGGGTTCGAATCCTCCTTCCCTCATTTTAGATTCGAAACACAGGGTTCGACCCAGTAGGTAGCCTGGTGGCTAAATCCTCCTTCCCTCATTTTAGATTCGAAACACAGGGTTTGACCCAGTAGGTAGCCTGGTGGCTAAATTCTCCTTCCCTCATTAACTTTTTATAATAGAATTTTTTAGTTTCTTTATGCTCTCGTAACTCAGTCTGGATAGAGTGCGACCCTCCTAAGGTCGAAGTCGCAGGTTCAAATCCTGCCGAGAGCGTTTCTAATATTATAGTCAAGTAATGCTGCAGACAGTGAGTCAATTTGGTCCTCACAGAGGTTTTCGTGCCCATCCAAGGGTACGAATTTTTCTTAACGAAGTAATTAGAAAATTTTTAGAGTGAATTGCAAATTAGACGAGAACTTGTTCGAATTCTCGTCAAAAAAG
>CAYNZD010000004.1:0-22143 GCA_964401675.1 Candidatus Woesearchaeota archaeon
TGCATTTTCATAAAAGAGAAATGGATAAAGAGTTTAAGAATTTAATTATTTTCTATCTGCAATTTCTTTTTTGAGTTTTGTGATAAATTCGTCTAAATCCATTGTAATAATTTCTTTTGAGTCTCGAGTTCGAACTGCAATTTTATTTTCTGCTTTTTCTTTTTCACCGATGGTTACGAGATAGTTAAATCTTTGAATTTGAGCTTCTCGTGCTTTTTTCCCCATCGATTCATTTTTATCATTAATTTCAGTTTCGAAATTCTCATTAAATAATTTTTGATTAATCTCATTAGCATAATCTTTGACTTCATCATTTAAAGTCAATATTTTTATTTGATTTGGAGAAATCCATAGTGGAAAATTTCCATTAAAATGTTCTGTAATTATCCCAATAAATCTTTCTAGCGATCCATAGAGTACTCTATGGAGCATAATAGGACGTAATTCTTTGCCATTTTTATCTTGATAGCTTAATTCAAATCTTTCTGGTAATGCCATATCTAATTGTATTGTTGAGCATTGCCATGTTCGGCCTAGTGAGTCTTTTAGGTGAAAATCTATTTTTGGGCCATAGAATGCTCCATCTCCTTCGTTGATTGTGTATTTCATTTTAGATTTCTTTAGAATTTTTTCTAGAGCTGATTCGGCCAAATCCCAAACTTTTTCTGACCCCACTCTTTTTTCTGGCCTAGTCGAAAGTTCCACGTGATCGACTTTTAACTCGAATTGATTAAATATATTATTAATGAGATCTATTATCTTTTTTACTTCTTCTTCCAATTGATCTTCTGTACAAAAAATATGAGCATCATCTTGAGTGAATTGAATTACCCTGAAAAGTCCACCAAGTGTCCCAGATAATTCTACCCTATGGACTATTCCCATTTCTCCAACTCTTAATGGTAGATCTTTGTATGTTTTTGGAGATGTTTTGTATACTAACATTCCACCTGGACAGTTCATTGGCTTCACCAGAAAATCTCTTTTTTCGTATTCTGTTTTGAAATTATTTTCTCCGAACTTTGACCAGTGCCCTGATACTTCCCAAAGTTTTCTGTCCATGATTTGTGGAGTTGAAATTTCTTCATAACCGTCTTTTCTGTGGAGTTCTCTCCAAAACTCTATTAATTTATTTCTAATATGAAGGCCTTTGGGGTGCCAAAAAACCATCCCTGGAGCAACATTGTTGAAACTCCATAAATCCATTTTATTCCCAATTATTCTATGGTCATTTTCTGCCAACTTAGAAGTATCAAGTTTTGCCTTAGATATTGTTCTTAAAAGTTGTTTTCTCTCCTCCTCAGATATGTCTTCTAATTCTTTGCTTTCTTTCATCCTTATTTCTTTAGATAGTTCCGACAAAGGATGCCCTTTTACTTTTAATTCAAAATATTTGTAATATCCGAATGGGGCCTGAATAACGGTGAAGTCTTTAAGCTGTTTTGCTGCTTCATTTAAAATTTCTATAGCCAGAGATGGACTTCCTAAATTTGAAGAGAGATGTGCATAGGGATATAGAACTATATTTTTAGTTTTTACATCAGTTGCTATTTTTTTTATTGATTCTATTAATTCCGGAATCGTCTCTTTTGAATCGTCTTTTTCAACCGCCACCATTACAACTAAACATTCTTGAGATTCTCCCTCAAGTTTTTGATTTGGTGCAATTTCATCAATTGATTTTAGTGCTTTTTTTAGTGCTTTAAATTTAATGTAGTCGCAATGTAAATTTAATGTTTTCATATAATAAAAAGAATAAGAGAATTTATAAACATTTATGCTATATCTAATTATGGTAGAAGAGGTGATGGATAGATGTTCGACTGGGATAACTGGATTTGATAAAATATGCCGAGGGGGTTTTGTGCGAAATTCTGACAACTTAATTGTTGGTGGTCCTGGCTCGGGAAAATCTACATTTTTATTACAATTTCTTTGGAATGGGGTGACACAGTTTGGTGAAAATGGACTATATTGTTCGTTTGAACCGGATATTATTGAAACACTAAATGACGCAATGGCTTATGGTTGGGATTTTTCTAAGTTAAGCGAGGAAGGCAAAATTAAATTTATGAGATTTGCGCCACAGACCCCCATTGAGGAGTTGAAAAAGGAATTGACAAAAATGATTGCGCAAAATAATATTAAGCGAATTTGTTTTGACCCAATTTCGGTTTTGGCTTTGAATTTAAATGAGCAAGGGAAAATTCGGCAAACAATTTTTGAATTATCTTCTTTGATGAAACGATTAAAGGTTACTACTGTTTTTGTTGATGAAAGCCTAGAAGGAGATATGGGAGCAACTAATAATGGAGATTGGACAAAGACTGATATTTTAAGATTCTTGTCTGACTCTGTGACGATTTTTTATGAATCTGGAATCGCGGGTGTTGGAGATAGGGCGGTCAGGATTGCGAAAATGAGACGGACAGCACATGAGAGAAAGGCAGCTGGAATGAAAATTGGGGATAAGGGGATTGAGGTTATTGAGAGCCCAAGTGTTGTTACACCACAATAGTTACAAATAGAAAGATTTAAAAAGGATTTTTTATTATATATTTTATGGGAAAATCACTTAGAACACTTGTTGCTGGAGCTGTTATTTTAACAACATTAGTTGGAGGAATGTATTTCAATAGTCGTGGAGATGTAGAGACAAAAAGAGATGTAGTTTATCAAGGATATCATGCAAATACCGCTGATGGATATAATCTATTAGTTTTTGATGATAATACCCGTGATCATAGAGCTGGTAGGCCAGATGTGAGCGCTATTGGAAATCCGAATGGACTTAAAATTGGAAAAGAATACAATGTTGAAGTTATGTCAAAAAGATGGTTTGGATCGGATGAAATTAAATCCATAAAACCAAGCGATACTGATTTAGATGAACCTGGATTTACAAGGTCACATAGATATGACTCGGGTTCCGAAGATGGCTCTAGTTCAGTTTCTGACTATAGTAGTCCAGGTCGTTAATTAATTTTTATAGCTAAATTTATCAAATTCTTTGTCTGCGTTTTGTCTGCGTTTTTGGTGTTCAGATAAAACTTTGTTAATTTTGTCTATTAAAATTGCTTTAACTTCTCCAGAAAGTAATTCTCCTTTAGAATATTTTTTATAAATATCTGCTAATTTTTTATCATCTTCTTCAAAATATTTTAACCATTGACATGCAACATCAACATCAACATTGCCACCCTTTTTTCTGTGTTCTTCCACGGTGTCTTGGCCTCCACTGAAGGCATATTTATTGATTTTATTCTTGACTGTTTTTGCATCATCTGTCATTAAAATCGCTTTGCTTGAATTTGAACTACTTGATTTCCCTGTGGCACCAGTTAGCGGGGACATAAATTTTGAGTGAATAATTGAGGGTTTTTTATGACCGAGTTTTTCTATTACATCTCGCGAAATTCTGAAATGAGGGTCTTGATCTACCGCTAAGGGAATTAGGCAATATTCATTTTTATTATTTAAGACATTCGATAAAAATGCGGGAACTGTTTGCATTGCAGTATAGAAAATTGAGCCGATATTATTTGAATCTGTAAATCCGAAAGAGGCTTTTATTGTGGAGAAAGTTATTTTTTTTGCTACTTTGATTGCCTCTGGATACATAATTCCCGCGTGCTTTGTGTCAATTAGGAAATGTGTTTTTTTCGGATTAAACCCTATTGCAATTACATCTTTCATATTTTCTTCGGTCCATTTTTGAATTTCGTTATAGGTCATATTTTTGTATAAGAATTTTTCGTCGTCGGTGAATTGGAACCATAGTTCTACATTAAATTTATCTTGCAGCCATTTTGTAAAACCCCATACTGACCAGTGTCCTAAGTGAATTGGACCACTTGGGCCAATGCCCGTATATAAGAAAAACTTTTCTCCCTTTTCATAAGCGTCAAGAATCTTTTCTAAATCTCGATGTGCAAAAAATATTTCTCGTCTTAAATACGGATGGATTTCGCCCGTAATTTTTTCTATTCGAGCTAAAAGTTTTTTATCTATTTTTTTTATTCCAAATTCTGTGATGAGCCTGCCGTAATTTATCTCGCCTTGAACATCATAGGGGTCCACCTTCATCTTTTTCATGACAGAATTAGCATTATGAGATTTATAAAAGTGTTGATAATATTTATATACTAAACTTACATGAAAAAGATATGAAAAAATTAACATATTCCATTGTTTTAATGTTCATTCTAATGAGCTCATTTGTTTTGGCTGATATTTCTATTTCAGAACCATCCGATATTTATAATTTGGGGGATATGCTGTTCTTAAAACTGGACGGACTTCAGGGCACTAGTGTCGGAAATTTAAATATTAATTTAGCTTGTGGGAACATGACAACTAATCTAATAAAAATTAAGGCAAGGGATTTTTTGCCTGACGAGGAACAAAGTTATTCTACAGATATTATTTTGAATAAGGCAGATTTGGAAATTGAGAATTTGAATGAAGTTATTGGAGAATGTCAAATAATTTCTTCGCTTGGTTTCGATATTGTTTCGACCAAAACTTTTACAATTAGTGATAATATTATTGTGACTGCTTCATTGAATAAGACCTCATATGACCCCGGCGAAGCAATAACAGTTAATATCAAAGCTAATAAAGCAAATGGTGATTTGCTGAATGGTTTTACTGAAGGCTCAAATGCAAGTGATTTCAGCAAAGCAATTGAGAATGGCTTTGTCAGTGAGATTTTTTTTATGTCTGAAACCATTGAGGCAGGTGTTTATTATTTGAATATATATGCTTACGATGAAGAAATAGAGAACAAGGGTTCAGCTATTGCTTCTTTTAATATTAATCAGGTTGTGTCTTCATTGGTTATGAGTTTGTCTGATGCCGAGGTTGTCCCAGGAGAAAATTTTACGGTTGGTGTTGAATTATTCGATCAGTCTGGAATAAAAATGGAAGGAGCAGTCTCTATAAAAATTATTTCTCCAGAAAATGAAAAAATTGAATCAATTGTTCAAGCTGATGAATTTGATACATTTGATTTTGCTTTAAATTCTAGTATTGGAACATGGAAAATAGTTGCATCTTTTAATGATTTAATTGAGGAGAGAGAATTTGAAATGCTTGGATTACAAAAAGTTGAGTTTGAAATTGAAGATTCTGTCTTAAGTGTAACAAATATTGGAAATACATTATACAATAAAACTATTAGTGTCCAGATTGGAAATGAAGTTATGAATCTTGAATTAAAAATTAATGTCGGCGAAACTAGAAAATTTAATCTTGAAGCACCCATCGGTGAATATGAAGTTTTAATTGACGATGGGAATAATAATCCAATCAGTCGACAAGTTTTATTAACAGGAAGTGTTATATCTGTTAGTGATTTAAAAGAAGTAGGAATTTTTAAAGAATATTCAATAATTTGGATTTTTATTATTGTCGTTTTTGGAAGTGTTGGCGCCGTTCTTTTTGTGAGATATGGGAAAACAAGAAATATTGAAGGAGAAGGAATTATAGATAAATTTATTAAAAAGATTAGAAAAATAACTGGAAAAGTTGAAAATAATATCCCATCAAATGTTAAATCGCACATGGATAGTGGCTTGAATTTTACAAATAAATCGCCGAAAGTTCAGGGACTTGATGCAAAAAATTATAGTCATGAAGATAAAAGTATGGTTGATTTTACAAATAAGAATGCAGTTGGAAATGCAGAGTCAAGTTTAGTTTTGAAAGGAGAAAAATATGTTTCATCTGTTACTGCGCTGAGTATTAAAAATTATGGCAATTTAAATGAGATTGCGAAAGAATCTTTACATAAAATAATTAAAGATGCACAAAAAAACAAGGGAGTTTCTGATTGGCGAGATGATTATGTCTTTATTATTTTTTCTCCACTTGTGACAAAAACTTACGATAATGAAATTTTAGCGACGAGAGCTGGAATGGAAATTTTGAATAATTTAAATGCTTACAATAAAAAGTTTGAAAGCAAAATTGAATTTAATATTGGAATTCATTCTGGCGAATTAGTTACATCAAGAGTTAATAATAAATTAAAGTACACGAGCATGGGAAATACGATTTCTTTGGCAAAAAAAATTACGGATTCTGATAGTGGAAAATTGGCTGTTTCGGAATCGATTAGGAAAAAATTAATTAGAGATTTGCAGGTTGGCGAGAAGAAAGAAATTGGTGGAAATCAGGTTTATGAAATTTCTGAAATAAGAGACAAAACGGCTAATGCAGCCAAATTGAAAGATTTATTGAAGAGAATGGAATAATTTATTTCCTTATCTGCATCCATGACAACCCGAACATTGTCTACAGACAACTTTATCCCCTGAAGAGTTAATCATTTCTAAGGGGAAATTCATTGTTTCTTCTTTTCTAATAAAGGGTTTTTCGTATTTTCTGGATTGGACATCTCCCTTTTCTTCTTCCTTTTCTCTAATTGAATGGCTATATGCTCTTAACATGGTCTCTTGGGCAACAAAAACTATTTAAATAATAGTAGTTATGTAACATGACGACACAATGCTTAAAGAATTTGGATTAACGAGCACAGAAGAAAAGGTTTATCTTAGTCTTCTTAATATTGGTTCTTCTTCTGCTTCCGAAATAATAAAAAAAACCCAATTATATAGGACAACTGTTTATGATGTTTTGGAGAGATTGATTGGGAAAGGGTTTGCAAGCTATATAATTCAAAATAAAATAAAATTTTATTCTGCAACAAGCCCGTCGAAATTTTTAGATATTGCAATGGAGGAAAAGCGAATGGCGGGAGAGAAGCAGAAATTGGCCAAAGAAATTTTTAATAAGATGAAATCTATAAAAAAGGAATCACAAGCGAAATCTGTCGCTCAAATTTTTGTTGGTATCAAAGGCCAAAAGACTATTATGAATGATATCATAGAAGAGGCAGAAGATTTTATTGAATTCGGATCAGAAGGGAAATTTGTAGAAGATTTGCCAGCTTATACTGAACAGTGGGCAAATATGAGAATTAAAAAAAAGATAAAAGCAAAAATAATAGTTACAGAGGGTTCGCAGGCTCCAATGTGGGAGATGAATAAAATCAGGTTTGTTCCGAAAGAATACCAATCTCCCGCTTCTACTTTCGTCTACGGGGACAAGGTGGCGATGTTTATCTATGAAAATCCGATTACAATAATTTTAATAGAGAGTAAAAAGTTGGCGAAAAGCTATAGGAATTATTTTGACTTATTATGGAAGATTGCAAAAGATTAATTTTAATTAGGACCTCTTAAAACTATTGAGCCTCAAGCTTTTATCTTGCATAGAATTTTAACTCCCGGCGAAGATGTGAACTATATTGAACAATTAAGAGGTCCTAATCAATTAGATTATAGCGGTGGGCTTTGGAAATTTGTTAATTAAAAGATACTAGTCAAATAGCCAAAAGCTATTATGCCAATAGCCCTTGGGAATAGTCCGTAAATTATAAAGTTCTTTTTGGAAAAATTCATTGCCCCCAAAAGAACTGGGAGATAGGGAAGTGGGGAAATTGCGGCTAGTGGAACAATAAATTTTCCATATTTATTTGTTAATCTGGTTAGTTTTTTTACTGATTTTTCTGAAACCATAATATTAACTGCGTCAAACATATATCTTTTTCCGAGGATGAATCCAATAGCTGAACCTAATGTTGAACCGAGAATAGTTGCGAAAATTGCATAATGAACATTTATACCTGCAATAATTCCCATGCTTAATGCAATAATCGGAGAAATTAGCTGAGGAATTAAATCAAGTAAAACCGATATTGCAAAAAGGGCTATGATGCCATAATTATAAATTAAATATGAAAATTCTTCATCTAAAAATGATAGATTTATGATGCCGTATATTATAAGAATTAATATTAGTAACGTTATAAAAACATTTACAAATTCTATTGCTTTTTTCACCTTCTTATTTTTCATTGAGCTGAGAGTATGCTTTTAAAATGTTGAGTTCGAGATCTTGATTTTTTTTCAGAAATTTTTTAAATAAGGCTTGTATTTTTTTGTTCTCTTTTCTTTTTGTTCCTTTTATATTTTTAAGTTTCGCATAGAGTTCTATTTCTTTGTCGGAAAGATAGAGTAGCGGAGTGTTTGTATTTAAGAGTAACGAAGTAAATTTTCCTTCGAGAATATTTTTAAATATATTTTCTGCTATCTGAGAAAGATTTTCCGAAGATATATTTGGTTTTGCTGATGTTTCAACTTGAAACTTTGTTTGGAGAATTTTCTTTAAAACATTTGTATTAAGGTCTTGAGCCCTAGTTAAAATTATTTTTTTGTTTTTTGATAATATCTGATATTTTCTAATTGTGCGAAAAACTTTTCTTTCTACATAATCCAAGAATTGAGACTTATTGAGTTCTCCTTTATTTGTAAATGTCCATACTATTTTCATAATTTAAATTTGGCAAATTTTTTTCTTTTGCCAACATTGTCTCCAGTTGAATAAGCTTCTTGAAGTTCTAAAGCTTTTTGGTATCCTTTCTTTTTATTAAAATAAACTGTAGGTTTACCTACATCATCTTTAATATGATTTGGAAATTTGGAAATTATTTTGGACTCGTTTGCATCTCTTGCAACAACTAACCATGTATTATCAATAAAAAAATGTCTGCCAATTTTCGTTAAAGACAATGTTTCTTCAGTAATTAAATTTTTTTCTAATAAATGTTTTAATCTTGATGCTGGTTCTTTTTCGCAAAGAAAACATCCGCCACCCGGTGTTGGATATTTAATATTATATTTTTCAGCCAATGCCATTTGAGCCTTTCGTCCTCGTCCAGTAATATCTAGGAATTTATTTCTGTCAACTAGTCCCCTTTTTTCAAATGAAGTTTCTTTGAGTCGCTTTGCGCACAATGGTCGCAGAATTTCGAAACCGAGTGCTTCATCAATTATTTTCATTGCCGATGGAATTTGTGATAGTGGTCGTTGCCCGAGAACTTCTCCCGTTGCTATAATTTCTATATTGTGCTTATCGGCATATTCTTTTGCTTTTTTAAACATAAAAATTTTGCAATCTTTACACGGATTAATTCCTGATCCTGTTCCAAACTTTGGTTTTTTTAAAATTTTTAAATATTCTGACAATAAAGGTTCTTTGTTTATGTTGATAGTTATTATTTTGATTTTATCCTGATCGAAATTAGAACAGCCACAACCAAATGGGAGAACAAAATGAAGTGCAGTGATTTGAAATTTTTGATATTGAAGCATACGCGCGACTAAGCGAGAATCGAGTCCTCCTGAATATAAAACTAACGCCTTCTTCATAATTAAAGAAAGGGTTTTCGGTTTAAGAGATTTTGGGTCAATATCCGCCGTATGCTTCTAATTCTTGAGAATATCCTTTGTGGGTGAAATCGAAATTAAAAACGAAAAGAAACTCGGACATCGCTTTAACTCCTACTCCAGCCTCTTTAATTAGTTTGTATAAATATTTAGTAAAACAATATGGACAAACGTTAGTTCTGTTTTCGCCACAAGATACGCAGGTTTTTGATTTGCCGCTAATTGTGTTGTGTTGTCGTATAAATGTATTTAATTTGTCTTTTATTTCTCTCTGCTCTGGAAATTTTTCAATCCATTGTAAAAATGCTTCTGTAATGCAAATTGGGCAAATTGGATGTCGGATGTCTTCACCACAAGATAAACAATTGTTATTAATCTCCTTTTCAGTATTATATGCCTGTATAGCGACATTTCTTTTTCGTTTCATGTTAAGAAAAATTGTGTCGCGTATTACCAGAACTTAATAAAAGTTGGTCCGCACGCTAAAGAGACATAAGAATTCAAGGTAGTCACAGCTCTTTGCGTTTTCATGAATATAGCAGGTTGTGGAATTATTTAAAGCTTTCGTTAAGGCTGTTTACCTTGTTATAATTAATTTTTCCATTTCTTCTTTTGCCTTTTTCATTTTTGGCGTCGAGAAATGTTTCATTGCTGGAGCTAAAATTTCTATAAGTTTATCTGCTAGTGCTGTTTTTAGGTCCATTGGATGAAGTTTTTTCTCTGCAAAATCTTTTTCTAAATTATTATAATTATTATAAATTATATCACCACCAAATTTTTCTTGTCGTTGTACTTTTAGAAACGACTTGTCGTTAATAAAAATCAGATATTTTGACCAATCTAATAATGGATTGAATTCAATTTCTCCCTCTGGGCAAAATGCTCCCTTAATTTTTTTTCTAATCTCATCTTCTCCATCAGTCATATAAATTGCTGAGTTTGGAATAGATTTGCTCATTTTCATTTTGGACCAAAGTTCCTGCATTTTTTCTTTTGGAACTGGCCAGACTGGAGGTTTTTGTAAACCTAAAATTAGGTGTCCATGAATTGCAACTGGCTTAATTTTATTTCCTTTTTTATCTAATAATGGATTTATTTTCAATTTTAGTGCTACATCTCTTGCAATAACCTGTGCTTTTCTTTGGTCAAGTCCCGCATGCGTTATATTAATTCCCTGCGTAAAAATATCTGCTACTTGCATTGGAGCATAAAGCATTTTTGCAAAATCTACACTATCTCCCTCTTTTCTTCCCATAATCGTTATTGAACGGGTAATTCTTCCCATAGTTGTATTTTTACTTACATCAATTACTGTTTCCCAGTATTTATCATTATTATGATATAATTCACTTCCTAAGACAAATTTCAAATCTTTTAGATTTCCCCCTACACATTTATACGCCGCGATTAAAGCTTCTTTAAAATAGTTAACAGCAATTTTTTGAATTTTTTCCATGTCTCCTCCAAGTTTATCATTAATCCATGAATGCCAATCTGCTAGAAAAATTGAACAATCTACGCCTGCGTCAACTAAATCTTTTATCTTTGACATACAAACTAATCCGTGACCTAGATGTGGCTTACCTGATATTTCAAAACCAATATAATGTTTTAATTCTTGTCCACTTTCTAATAATTTAACTAAATCCTCTTCAGTCATTAATTCTTCTGTGTTATGTTTTATTAGTTTTAATCTCTCTTTTGCATCCATATTTAGTTTTAGGAAAAGAGTTATTTAAATGTTATTGGTTAGCGAGCTTTCTGGAGATATAAAAAAGGCCTCTTTTCTTTTAAAAATTAAAGCTCTCTGGAACCAAAATAAATTATATAGTTGAAAGATATAAAAACCCTCGATGTCTGAATTTTAAATGGAAGAAGTTTATGATGTTTTAATCCTCGGGGCTGGTCCGGCTGGTTTGACTGCTGCTATTTATTGCGGAAGATATAATCTAAAAACTTTAGTTGTAGCTGTAAATTTTGGCGGGACGGCAAATTTGGCGGGAGAAGTTGAAAATTGGCCTGGCTTTATGGGTTCTGGGCAAGATTTGATGAATAAGATTAAAGAACAAGCTAAAAAATTTGGAGCAGAATTTTTGGAACATGAAATAGATAGTGTTGATGAAAATGAAGATAGATTTATTTTAAAATATGAAGAAAAAGAAATAGTGGGAAAAAGTTTGATTGTAGCACTTGGAACTGAAAACAGAAAATTGGACATACCTGGAGAGGAGAAATTCTTGGGCAAAGGTGTTTCATATTGCGCTACTTGCGATGGTAATTTTTTTAGAAATAAAAAAGTGGTTGTTATCGGGGGGGCAGACTCGGCTGCGAAAGCTGCATTATATTTGTCGGAAATTTGCGAAAGCGTTGTCGTTGTTTATCGAAAACATGAAATGAGATGTGAACCAATTTCTTTGACTAAAATAAAAGAAAAAGAAAATATTGATATTATTTATAATTCTAATCCTGTGGAAATTTTAGGTGAAAATGTTGTTAAAAAATTGAAAATATCAGATGAAAAAAATAAGGAAAAAGTTTTAGATGTAGATGGGGTCTTTATCGAAACTGGGGCTGTAGCTGCTACTGAAGTTATTAAAAATATAGGATTAAAAATTGAAGGTGGATATATATTAACTGGAAAAGATTGCAAAACTAACATTGATGGAATTTTTGCTGCTGGTGATGTGACAAATTCTGCAATGAAACAAATGATTACATCTGCAGGAGAAGGTGCCATTGCGGCTAAAGGTGTACATGAATTTTTGTTAAAAAAGTAATAGTTTATTGTTTTGATAGTATGTCTTCTATTCTCTCTGATCCCCTACCATCACATAAATGTATCTCTCCATCTTTTATTTTAAAATAGTTTTCTATATTGATGGGAATCCCTTCTTTTCCCAAATTAATTAACCTTCCTTTTCCTTGAACTTTTACATTTCTTTCAATCTCTTTATAACTCAAAACAGTTCTTCTGCCAAAACGTCTTTCCATATAAAATTCATTTTCTGGCATTCCTTCAATTCTAGAGAAATAAACTAAACTTTCGCGTTTAGTACTGTTAGGATATATTAATAAGTGAGTCGCATAAATGCCTCTTCCGGAACGATATTCTTGAGGATTACTTCCTTTCTCAGATTTACTTTCGTGTGTATCTTGTTTCATATAAAAATTATATTTTTTATATTTATAAACTTTTCTATATGTAACTATTGCATAATGGTTACATATATCTTCTTTGATCTTGAAATTCTTTTGCCTAATGATGAGTGGGTCTGCTTATGATTATGAGAAGAAATAGTTATTAACTTTTGAGTGGTAAATCACCAAAAGCTTATAAATGAATTTTTATTATTAAGTGTAACGATGAAAAATCCACTAGAATTAGAAGAAAGGGTTAGATTGGGATTAATTTTTGAACATGACGCCTATGAAAGCTTTGATAAATTGGCTATGTGTGCAAACGGGTATATTGAACTAACTTCTGAGCAAAAAGCATTCAGACAATGGCATGTCGATAATGCAATGAAAGCAGTAGTATATGCTGGTGTCTCAAAAGATGCAATTTATGTACAAAAAACTGCAGACGCCTTAAAAAGTAATCTCAATTTAATGAAAAATTATGATCCTGAATTAATTGATGTTAATTATAAGTCGACTACAAATTTAGTTACAAATCCATGGATGTTATATTTATCAATTTTACAATTAGTACGTAATGCTGATAGAACTGTTGATAAATCGAATGGTAAAATTTCTGTTGATGTAGATGAAACAGGATCATTAGCTAAAAGCTGCAATAATCTAATATATTTACCGAAAGAGGCAAAATCTCAAGGATACTTTGTGAAGTTTTCAGTTACAGATAATGGACCTGGATTTCCCAAAGACAGACCATTAAAAGATTGGCTTGCTCCTGATGCAAGTACAAATCATGGAGGATTTGGATTAGATTTTGTTAGGATGGCATGTGAATATTTAAATTCAGGATTGGGAATTTCTTCAAAGCCAGGTGAAACAAAAATTACATTATATCACTCTCTACGTTTGAGAAATTGATATAATAAATTCCTGCTTAACGCTTATTGAAACTAACAACTTTTAATCTTAATTTTCTATTTGTTTTAAAAATTTCCTGTGAAGTAAATAAAAAAATAAATTTACATTCTCTCCAATCGTGCAATCCTTTTCGGCAATGGCGGATGAGTTTGGAACCATTCTTTTTCTTTTGTTGGTTTTGCAAGAAATAAGGGCGCTACTGCTCCCGAAACTTTCATTGGTGTATTTGATTGAATTTTTTTCAAGGCTCCAATTAATCCAGTTGGAGTTCTCATAAATTTTACAGCGGAAGAGTCTGCGGCATATTCTCGTTTTCTTGATATTGCAAGTTGAACTAATGCTACAATTATTGGAGCAAGAATTGCCAAGCCTATTCCAATTATCATGAAAACGACATTGTTATTATTTCTGTCGTTTCCTCCTCCTAATGAAGACCAAAATAAACTTCTTAGAAAAATTTGGGAAATTATTGCAATCATCCCAACTAAGACCGCGGTTAAAGTCATAAATCTAATATCATAATTTGCTATGTGTGAAAGTTCGTGAGCAAGAACTCCTTCAAGCTCGGATTTAGAAAGTTTGTCTAGGGCTCCTTTTGTTACACAAACTACAGCATGCTGTGGATCTCGTCCAGAAGCAAATGCATTAATTTGTTGATCGTTCATAACATAAAGTTTTGGCTTTGGAAGTCCTGATGCTAAACATAATCCTTCTACAATATTGTTATATTGTCTGTATTCTGTTCCTGATGCCTTCTTTGCATTTACTGATGCTATTGCGAGGTCAGCTGATTTGTAATATCCTCCAACTACATAAATTAATGAGAAGATGGTTCCAAAAATTATTATAAAGAAAAAATAATCACCGCCTAAAATAAATCCAACAGTATAAATTAATATCAAGAGGACTGCGAGAACTATGCCAATCAAGATAAATGAGCTAATTTTATTTTTCCGAATTTCTTCGTGGAATGATAGGCGATTCATCTTTGTATATTGTGATTTGAGTTTTTAATTCTTATCTATATACTCCATTATATATATTGCAATATGCTATATTTCAAAATAACTTTTAGAATTCAATTTTTGGCACTGCTTTTTCTGCTTCTGGAATTTTTAAATATTCTTGGACTTTAAATCCGTACATTGATGCAAACCATTTGCCTGGAATCATATTTGTCATAACATTATATGCCATTATTCCGTCGTTATAATATTGTCTTGCATATGCGACCTTGTCTTCTATTGCAGACAATTCTTGTTGCAATTGTAAAAAATTTGTATTCGCTTTCAAATCTGGATAGCCCTCTGCAATTGCGAAAATTGATTTAAGTGCTTCTTGCATTTGATTGCCTGCCTTCATTTTTTTCTCTACGCCTCTCGCCGACATTAATGCTTTTCTTGCGTCTGTCACTTCTTTAATGGCCTTCCTCTCATGTTTCATATAACCTTTTACTGCAGCTAATAAATTTGGTATTAAATCTGAACGCTTTTTGAGCTGGACATTGATTTGCGCAAGAGAATTGTCAATTTGGTGTGATAGCCGAACGAAACGATTGTAATAGATAAAAAATATTGCGACGGTAAATACGGCTATTGCAACTATAATCCAAATTAATACATTTTCCATGTTTAATTAAGTTTAATTAAGTTTATAAATATTATTAAATTAAGTTTGTTATGAATCGTAGAGATATAATAATTGGCATTGTTATTTTGATTATTATTATTCTGGGATTCGTGTTTTTTTCGAATATGACTGGGAATGTAATTACGGGTTCTGCTGTTGGTGGTGAAAAAATTGACAATGAATATTTTAAAATTGATCAAATTAACGGGGAAAAGGGAGGCAATTTAAATGACGTACAAAATAACGGTGAGCAAAAGTAAGTGTATTGGATGTGGAGCTTGTGTTGCTATATGTCCGAATTCTTTTGAAATGAAAGATGGGAAGGCATCTGTGGCAAAAGGTAGTGTCGAGGAACTGACATGTGAAAAAGAAGCAAAAACTAGCTGCCCAGTTGATGCGATTAGTATTAATTAGATTTTATATTGGTAAAATCATAAGATTTATAAAAGAAAGTTAACTATAGTTAACATGTATTTGTTGCCGCAAGAAATCGAAGTTTGGTATATTATTCCTACAGTTAGGAAAGAATTAGCGAAGCTATTGACAAAGAAATATGAATTAAGTTATGATAAAACTGGAATTATTTTGGGAGTTAGCAAGGCTGCTATTTCGCAGTATATATCAAACAAAAGAGCTAACAAAATTAGGTTGAATTTGGAAACGAAGAAAGAAATTGCCCAATCGGCTAAAATACTTGCTAAAAGTCCAAAGTTAGCCGTGAGTGAAATTCAGCGAATTTTGAAATTTATGAAGGACAGCAAGTGTTCGTGTGATGTTTGTAAAAAATATAACAAGGAGGTTCTTGGCTATTGTAATTGTGAGCCTAAATATTAATGAAAATTTATTTAGATAATTCAGCCACGACAAAAGTTGATTCTGAAGTTGCGAAAAAAGTTCAAGAATTTTTTGTAGAGAAATATGGAAACGCGTCAAGTTTGTATTCTATTGGCTGTGAAGCTGGAAAAGAATTAACGAAGGCGAGAGAGAAAATTTCCAAATTTGTTGGATGCGATGTCTCTGAGATTGTTTTTACCTCTGGTGGAACTGAATCTAATAATTTGGCACTGAGGGGTCTAGCTAAAACGAATCCTCACAAGAAGCATATTATTACTTCAGCAATTGAGCATCCATCAATTTTAGAGACCTGTAAAGATTTAGAAAAGTCTGGATATAAAGTTGATTATGTCAGGGTTAGTTCAGAAGGAATTGTCGACATTAAAGAAATTAAAGAAAAAATTTCTGAAAATACCTTAGTGGTTTCTATTATGTATGTCAATAGCGAAATCGGCACCATTCAGCCAATTGAAAAAATTGGTGCAATTTGTAAAAAGGCTAAAGTTTATTTTCATACCGACGCTGTTCAAGGATTTGCAAAAGTTGAATTAGATATAAAAAATATTGATTTATTTTCTGTTTCTGGACACAAATTTCATGCGCCTAAGGGAGTTGGTTTTTTATATATCAAAAAAGGAACAAATATTTCTGCAATTATGACCGGGGGTGGGCAGGAAAATGGATTAAGAAGTGGAACTGAAAATGTGCCTGGAATTATTGGGTTGGCTGCGGCGTTGGAAGTTAATAATAATGAGAGTGAAATTAAAAAAAGTAGGGACAAAATTATCGAGGAGCTTTTGAAAATTCCTGGGGCTCATATTAATGGCTCAATAGACAATCGTGTTTATCATAATATCAATATTTCTTTTTATGGCATCGAGGGTGAAAGTTTAATGTTAATGCTGGATAAGAATGGCATTTGTGTTTCAACTGGGTCGGCCTGCGCCTCTACAAAATTGAAAGAGAGTTATGTTCTGAAGGCAATCGGAGTCGAAGATTTATATATTCATGGAAGTTTGAGGTTAACGTTGGGAGATGATATTATTGGGAATGAAGATTATGTCGTGGAGAATATTAGGGAGAGTGTTGAGAAGTTAAGGGAAATTAGTCCGTTTAAATTTGAGGAAATTGATAAGGAGGTGGAAAATGAAAAAAGGTAAAATTACTAAGGAAATGACTTTTGCTGAATTAATTGATATGGATAGAAATATGGCTGAGAAGTTAGCTGACCGAGGTTTGTTTTGTGGAGGGTGTCCTATGGCGCAATTAGAGACAATTGAGCAAGGAGCGAGAGCGCATGGTATTGATGTCGATAAACTTGTCGAGGAGTTGAATAATGAGTAATATAAATTATAATAAAAATGTGTTGGAGCATTTTGAGAATCCGCGGAATATGGGCGAAATGGAAACTCCCGATAGCGAGGCCATGGTTGGGAATCCTCAGTGCGGAGATGTGATGAGAATTATGTTGAGAATTAAAGAAAATAAAATTGATGATATTAAGTTTCAGACAATGGGATGTGCTGCGGCAATTGCTACGAGTTCGATGTTGACGGAGATAGCAAAGGGAAAAACCTTAGAGGAAGCAAAAAAGATTCGTAATGTTGATGTTGTGAAAGCATTAGGAGAATTGCCTCCAATAAAAGTACATTGTTCAAATTTGGCTGCGGACGCGTTAAGGAAAGCAATTGGAAATTGGGAAAAAAACAATTCTTGATTAGATTTGAGACTATTATATAATGACATCAAGTGAAGATTTATAAACTCTAATTTTAATAAAAATGTCATGAATTCAAAAACACAATATCAAGTTTATGGGAAAAATCATTCTGGATTTTTTTCTATATGGAAAAAAGGAGCAACATATAATTCTTTGGAAGAATTATATAAAGCTAATCATCCGTTTTATAATAATGGGGACGAAAGGGTTGAATTGGTAAGAAGAGAAGAAAAAAGAAATGGAACGTCAATAGATACATTTCTTCTAGTTCCTCATAAAGATAGTCCTGCTGGTAAAAATCCAGATAAATTCTTTAGACATTTTCATTCGATAAAAATAGTTCCTGTTTTAAGATCAAACAATTTATAAAAATAATGAATCCCTTAAGCTCCCTAACAAAAGAGATTCATTGAATATGATTAAATTAAAAAATAATAATATTTAGAAGATTTATTTTTTCTTCTTTTTGGCTACTTTTTTTGCTACTTTTTTGACTACTTTCTTAACAGCTTTTTTGACAGCCTTCTTAATTGGCTTTTTAGCAACTTTTTTCTTTTTCTTGCCGCCCCTAGCCATTTTAGCCTCACAAACGTTTCCTTGTCCATCTACATAATATAGATATCCAGATTTTCGTTCAATAACTTTTTTAGCAATAATTTTTCCCATTTTTTTAACCTCCTTTTTCCCTCTTTTGTAAACCTTAACTTTCTTAGTGCTATTTTCTATTTAAATGTTTCTATTGTCGACAATATTATTTATCGACGGCAATTGTTATTTTTAAGTGGTGTAAGAATCTCTAATAAATATTTTCCTCTTCCTGAAAGACATATTTTCCAATTTTTAACGTCGACGATTTTGGTTGCACGCATTTTTTCATCAAGCCAAATTGCTTTGAATGGCTTGCAAAAAAAAGAATGAATTTGTAAATTTTTTTCTCTATCAAAAACAAAAAGAAGTGGCGGTGAATTTTTATGAAACATTAATCCTAAAAATTTCTTTAACAATGTGTCACATTTCTTTATTTTGAGTTTCTTCTTCTTCCCTTCGATAAAATAAGTTATTGTTTTTAGAGCCATCTTGTTTTTTCTTTTAAGCTGCAATAATGATTATATATTTTATTAACTGACGCTTCATGAACTTTGTTATGATGAATAAACCCGCCGCCAAATGATTTCGGAATATGCATGAGCTCATGAATGATAACTTTTAATTGTTCGTCGACGGGGAGTTTATCAAATTTTTCCGAAATGACTTCTATTAAATAAAATCCTTTCTTCCGTCCCATTCCAATTTGCATGGCTTTACCGAGGGCATGACATCTTGCAATTGTTCTTCTAGCTTTTGAGCCAGTACTTCTAATAAAAGCAACGTGCTCTAAAAGAACGTGATTCCAATCTAACTTGCCCACTACTTCTTCTGCAATTTGTTTTATGTCTGGAGCTTGATGATATTTTATAGCCATTATATTATTTCAATTGTTTTTCTTTTAGAAGTAAAACCCTTTATAATTCTTACATGTTTTTTTAAATACTTAGATAGAAATTTTTCCAATTCTTTATTCGCCTTATTGTCTTCGGCTGGTTTTTTTAGAAACACTTTTGTTATTTTTCCGTCGATGGATTTCTGTATTTCTTGCCTTCCTGAATTTGGTTGAACTTTTATATCTATTTTCATAATTCTTAATTCGTCATAATTTCTATTCCATCTCTATGTTTTAAAGGATGGTCTTTTCCTACTGGTTTTTTTGTTCTGACATCAATTGCCTTTACAAATTTGTCTCCAATATCTGTGTGAAGCGAATAGGCGAAATCTAAAGCGGTTGAGCCGCTCGGAAGCAAGAAGCAATCTGGAAGGACGTTTCCCTTGCTATCTGCAAGTTTTGATCCGGCTGGGAAAATTGCAATATATTTTAAGAGATTAAATACTACTTCATCAAGAACATTTTGTATTCCCGTTGAGCCAAATTCGTCTAGAACATTTTTCTGAATTAAATCTAATGCTTCTCTTTGACGTCTGCTGATACACCCCTCTCCTATCGGGGCGTTGTTGATTTTGAAGGAGGATTCTCCCTGGATATATTCTATTATTCCTGCTTTTGCGGCTTGTCGTAATGATAATTCAGCATCGGAAGAACATGGAATTATTTTCATATCTGGAAATTCCGATTTCAATTTTTCGAAGTTTTCTTTTGCTCCAAACTTGTCAATCTTGTTTGCGGCAATTAACATCGGCTTAGTTAAATGTCTTAATGTTTCTGTAAAATTTGATAAATCTTCTTCGGACCATAATGTTGGATTTTCGGGATTCAACTTTAATTTTATTAAAACTGATTTTACATCTTCTTCTTTAACTCGTAAGCCTGAGAATTGTTTTGCGACCACGACCGCAAAATTTTGTTTTGTTGATTGAATTGTTCTAGATAATTTATCCCAGACTTTTTCAAAAATCGCTCTATACCATTTATTAAGTTCATTTTCTAGCATTCTTACATCTTCAATTGGGTTCCCTGTACCTTCTCTCCCTTCGGCATCAGTTGTTCCGGAAATGTCTACAATGTGAATAAACATATCTGCTTGTCTTAATGAGTCTAGAAATTTATTGCCTAATCCTCTGCCTTCAGATGCACCTTCTACTAATCCGGCAACATCCATCAGTTCCACTGGGACAAATCGAGTTTGACCTGTGCAAAATCCTGTTCGTGGATTGCATCTGACATTAAGTTCTTTACAGAGAGCATCAACTCTAACATAACCAATTCCGTGATTTGGCTCAATCGTCGCGAATGGGTATGATGCGATGAGAACATCCGACATCGTGGCTGCCTTGAAAAATGTTGATTTTCCACAAGATGGTTTTCCTATTAATCCTAGTAACATGAACCTAAGGCGACAAGAAGGTTTTTATATCTTTTTTATGAGCCCGCGGGGATTTGAACCCCGGACCTCTAGCTTTCTTAGACGAAAGCCGTTGCAATCCCGAAGGAATACAGCCATATAAGACTAGCGCTCTGACCAGGCTGAGCTACGGGCTCATAAGAATACTGAAGAATTAAGATATAAAAAGGTTATGTGTAATTATTTTTTACAAAGTGCAAGAGCATAAGATCCATCTTCTGATACTTTCGTTATTATGTCATCAAAATAAAGATTTAGAAATTCTGAAAAATCTTCTTTATTGTATTTGTAAGAGACTATCACTATAATCTGATCTCCTTTATCGAATTTTACAGACTTTCCAAGAAATTTAATCTCTTTTGCTTTTTTTATTGTATAAAAAGATTCTATGCGGGAATTTTTAAATCGAACTCCAAATTCTATATCCTCTTTATTTAATCCTAATTGCAAAAGTGGGTAAATTGAAAATTTGTTAAAATGACTTGTATTATATGATTTTATAATCTCTTCTGGTTTTCTGTGGTCTAATCCATTTCCTATTAAAATTAAATCTCCTCCCTTCATTGAACTTCTGATTTCATATAAAAATTCATTTATTTCAAAATTTCCAAGTGTATTTCCCAATAAAAGAAAAAGATTTTTTTTATATTCTCCTTGTCTTAATAAGGTTGAAATATTTTCTATGTTTTCAAAATCAGAAATATTCCATTGAAATTCAACAACTTCTTCTACGGTGCTTACTTTTTTAATCCGATGTATCGCCTTATTCACCATATAACTACTAATATCAATTGGGCAATATCTTATTTTGGTGCCCTTAAATTTTTCAATAAATATTGAGGCTTTTCTTCCATCGCCACAACCAACATCAATAATATTAATTGGCTCATTCCCTGATTTTTCTAAAATTTCTTTTGTATTCTCGTCAATTAAATCTAATTCTTGCTGCGTAACTGTTTTTTTATATTCTTTTTCGTCTTCTAAATCCAAAAAAGCTTGTGCTTGTTCTGGTGTTAAATACCATAATTTAGAATCAGCAATATTCCAGATTCGCGTATTTCCCTCTAGGGAATATCCTCGTTTAATAAGTTCTTTGAAAATTAAATTGTTTATGTGTTTGCCGTTTTTCGCAGCTTTCATAATTTTTGAATGAATAGTCGGTTTTTATGTGTTTGTATTGGTTATTGTAACGTGCTAATAGTAATTATCAGTTAACTAACTCTAATAGAAATTCTTTAAGTTTTTTGTGCATTGAAGTACTAAAATATTGTTCTAATTCTTTTGGGCTTACCCATTTTAATTCTACTATGTCGTCTCCGGGAGCTTCTTCTCCTTCAAAAATTTTCGTCAAGAATGAAATTGACACTAAATTTGGATTTTCTTTGTGAGTTGTTGAAAAAAATGTTCCAATATTTTTTACTGAATATCCTGTTTTAAGTTTAATTTTTTTCTTTAAAGCTTCATCTATGTCTTCACCGACTTCTAATCTTCCTCCGGGAAAACACCATTTTAAGTTTTCAATATATGGGTCAGATTCTCTTCTTCCAATTAAAATTTTCTTTTTTATTGGATCAAAGATTATCCCTAATACTATTACTTCAAATTTTTGGGGTTCTTTTTCCATGTTATTATTAATTGTTACATACTTTTATTTGTTTGTATCATACGCTTCCACCTTGGTAGCAAGTTGCGCCCTCAGTCGCTTACGCTCGCACCG
>CAYNZD010000005.1:0-21555 GCA_964401675.1 Candidatus Woesearchaeota archaeon
AAGAGGTATCTTTACAATAAAAATTCCCAATGTCAACATCAAAATTATCCTCAACGGCAGAGCCACAAATCCCCCCCATAAACCGATTACAATTTCCACAGCTTGTAGAATTAGCATTGCCTCCCTCCACATTTTCATCTCCACAAATATTTTCGGGAACAGCAACCATATTCCAATAACTCTGGTCATTCACCCTAGTCGAATCATAAATATTCGCATAATTCCCACACGAGTCCACAAAATAAACGCCATCTTTCCCCTCGACGCAAGTCGTCCGCTCAGTCATTTCGCAAGAAGTATTTAGCAAAGAAGAAGTACAAAGATACCCCTCGTTAAAATTCCCATCATAAGTATAGCAATCATGCTCACTTCCAAATTTACAAACTTCTCCAGCAAGAACACAAGCCCCTTCTTTTTGTGTAGCAGATAGCATAAGACATTGCCCTTCGTTAGTATTACCATCCCAATTAACAACCGCACTATCTCCAATTGCTCTTGCCAATGTATCAACCTGACATTGTCCAAGAGTTTCATAAATAGAAGAAGTTCCCAATATGCAACATCCTAATTTTGCTTCTGGCATATTACAATTAGGATCGGCAACCCAACTTACAGAACAGTCTGCCTTCAAAACATTTTTATCATAAATACCTGTGATTTCATTATAGCAACATCCTTTTTGACAAAAAGATGTTTGAGAACACAACGCCCCTTCAGCAAAAGGAGAATCTGAAACACAATTATTTGGACTAGCAGTTCCACATTTTTGCCCATCTTTAGATATAAAACAACATCCAACATCCGTAGCACTAGATGAAATTGAATAAGTCGTCCGAGACTCATTTCCAATAAGACATCTTACATCGTCTTCATCTTCACAATATCTTACCGCTGAAACAATAGGAATCATAGGACTTTTTATCTTTTCAAAAAGAATATCTAAAATAACACTCATCGCCGACGCCCTTGGCGGAATATCATCTAGCTCAGCAATTTTATCAAGCCTCGCCTTTTCATATTCCAAAATACTTTCTTCAAATCCTCCGCTGGTCAAATAAATTCCATGCGAAAACGCAAACATGGAAACCATCATTAAAACCAATTCAAAACTCGCAATTATTTTTTTCTTTTCCATTATTATATTCCAGGCGCAAATGCACAACTCCTTACAGCAAATCTAAATTCATCTCCAGATAGGCGATCAATCAAACGATAAATTTTACTATCACTATAATCAATTCTTCTAATATCATATTTAGGATACAAAAGCATATACCCATTATATTCAAAATTACAATATTGTGATTCAGAATTTACAACATCTCGAGCAATACGAACCAAGTCGTAAATCGCCGATGAAGTTCTACTGTCGAAATTTTCAAAACTCTGCGACGCATCCCCTTTTGAAATATCAATTTTTTTCCTTAAATTAATCGCGACATATCCTGGCAATAAGTCAATCGAATATATAGTTGCCCCACCATCTACATCATATCCCCGATTCTCAAAATCTTCCCTCACTGAATTAAAACAAGCCTGTACTTTTGTTTGAGTATCTTTTACAATTTCATTTTCAATTTGCATTTCTAACATAGGATGAATATTATAACATCCCTGATAAAAATCAGCTTGATAACACAAATAATTCCATTCATCCCCCTGATATGAAATCGCTTGCGACGGAAAAACTTCCCCGCCATTAAACAACATCTTATCAATCGACTCTTCCACAACATCTCTAACACATTTATCCACAAATACTTTCGGCCCCAAGTTTGCCGGAGTTTTAACATCAAAACTTCCCATAAAATAAATTCCCACAAGAATTCCCGCAGCAATCACGATACCTACAATAATAAAAATTGTCACCTGTCCCCTTATTTTAACACCCATAAATTCACCCCCACCTTTTTTATTCTATTAACTTTTCCTTCGACAAGAAGTTCTAATAAATATTTGTCCGCAGTATTCCATGAAACTCCAATTGCTCCAGCAACTTCAGAACTCGTCACTACTTTCTCTTTTTTTATCAACTCAATGATTTTTTTACTATGAGTATTCATAATAATCCTAATATGATTTTTTATAATAATCGTCACAACAATATTACTATAAACATCACTATGAAATTTATTAGGAATATATGTATATAAATGTTGCTAAAAAATAAACATCCGATTTAATATTCAATCATTCTCAACTCTCGGAGCCAAAACAAAACCAATACCCATCTTTTCCCCAGGAAAGTCCAGTCTCAAAGGATAATCATCTGAAAAATTAACAACAACACGATTTGAAATTTTTGATGCCTTAATAAATTTCATCAAATACTCAAGCGAATATTTCGATTTGCCAACTCCAAAAATCTCCACATTTTCCCCAGAAAATTCCGTCTGCGCACTATTCAAATTACCAGAACCTTCAATCTTAAAAAATCCATCTCCTGCAATCATCGCGCAAGAATCTGCCACAATATTAGCATCTTCAATTGCTTGTGAAAAATGCTCAGAGCCCATTTCAACTCTCGTCCCGAAGTTAAGCTCAGGAATATCTTTGTCTTCCGAAGACACTTCAATCAAAGCCAAATTAAAAATCCGCTTAACTTTATCAAAAATACTAATTTTTAATTTACCATTCTCTTCTTCAAAAACAACACTAGACGAACTACCAGCCCTTTTCAAAATCTTCTTCAAATCATTAAGATTGACACCCCAAACTTCATTTCCCGCCTCATATTGAGAAAAAGATTCCTTCGGCAACTTAAAAATCACAAGTGCAACATTCGCCGGGTCAACCGCAATAATCGACACCCCATCCTCAAACAATTTAATCCGAACTTCAGAAACCACCTCGGAAATTATTGCAATTGCATCACTCATTAATCCAGGGTTATCCAGTTTTAATATCATATAATAAAAACCCTGTTAGCTTATTTAAAGATTATTGCACTCAACAAACACATCATTTATTAACAATTATTCTCTTATATAGAAATGAATAATCACGAAAAAGAGCCTCCAAAAAAGGTCCAAATTGTAGCCCTATCTTACTACGCGAGAAAAGACATTCAACAAGCGATGTTTGATTTTTGCGAAAACAGAGAAACCGTGGGAAATTTCAACAACAAATTTTTCGCAAAACGACCCGATTGTTTTGATTATATTTCTGATATTTTCAACACGGCACGACAAGGCGCAACATCATTCCACTGTTCAGAAGAAATTTGGTCAAACCCATTAGATATTAACACAGACATGACTTCAGAACAATATAACCAAATCAGAACTGGCTGGGATCTCCTAATAGATATAGATTCCCCCTTCTTGGATTACGGAAAAATTGCGGCAAAATTATTAATCGAACAACTCGAACAACATGGCATCAAAAATATAGGAATTAAATTTTCAGGTTCAAAAGGATTCCATATTTTGGTCCCGTTTAAAGCATTTCCAGAAGAAGTCAATGGAGAACAAACAAAAGACAATTTTCCAGAATGGCCGAGGGCAATAGCTGGATACCTTTTCAAGAAAATAAGACATCCAATGAATGATGCAATTTTAGCATTAAGTAGCAGAGAGCGTTTAGAAGCAAAAGGCGAATTAACTTCTGAACATCTTTGCCCAAAATGTGGCAACGCAACAGTAAAAAAGACAATAGGAAAATATGTTTGTTTAGATATTAAGTGTAAGACCGAAGTAGAACACATGAAATCGAATAGAAAAGAAATAATATGTCCTTCTTGTAACGGCAAAATGAAGAGGATAGAAGAAAAAGAAATTTATTCCTGTGAATCCTGTAAAATTAATACAGCAAAGCTCGAGGCATCTACACATACCTACGGCGGAGAAACTCGAACAAATAAAGTAGAATTCAAAACAGAAGATGTAATCAAATCTACAGAAGATTCAGTAGACATCATTCTAGTTTCTTCTCGCCATCTCTTTCGGGCACCATATTCTCTCCACGAAAAAACAGCCTTTGCTTCAATTGTGCTAGAAAAAAATCAGATTAAAAATTTCAAACCAACGGATGCAGATCCGCTAAAGATAATATCTCCAAAATCATTTATGCCCAATTCTGAAGAGGGAGAAGCTAGAGAACTTTTGATTCAGGCACTTGATTGGAGCAAATCAAGAATGCCAAAGCAAGAAACAAAAAAATATGAAGGAGGAGCTATAGACATTAAAGGTCTTTCAATTACGGAAGACATGTTCCCGCCAATTATAAAAAAAATTCTAAAAGGAATTAAGGACGACGGAAGGAAACGGGCCTTATCTTTACTTCTCGCTTTCTTTACTTCCTTGGAATATCCTCAAGATTTTATTGAAGAAAAAATCATAACATGGAACAAAAAAAATTATCAGCCATTAAAACAAGGCTACATAAAATCTCAAATCGCATGGTCTCTAAAAAATAAACGCCTTCCTCCAAATTATGACAAACCAATTTACAAAGAATTCGGCATTAATCATCCGCCAGAGCCCGGCATAAAAAATCCAATTAATTATACAATTAAGCGAGCCATGAGATTGAAAACCAGAACAGATCAGAAATTGGAAGAAAAATCAAAGAAGCCAGAAATTTAACAATATTTATAAACAATCAACTTCTTACCTCTATATGAAAAAAACAGGTGCATTTGTTACATTGCTTTTGTTGTCATTCCTATTGGTTCCACTCTCTATTGCCGAAGATAATCAAACCATAACATCTCAGCAGAGCACAGACAAGGTCGAAAATGGATTTGAATGTCTCGAAGACAAGGCAGGCGATTGTTCAAGTTTAACAACGCAAGAAGTAGCATTAACAATTTTAGCCACGCCAGACGATATTTTTGATGATTGCATAGACGAATTAAAAGACAGAGAATCTTCAAATAACTGGGGAAATGTTCGAGATACAGCATTGGCAATCTTAGCACTAAAGCATGCAAGCGAAGATACAGACGATGCAGAAGAATGGTTGCTAGAGCAAGAACAAATTCCAACTGAGCTGATTTGGTATATGCAACAAGATTCCAACGACGAAACCGAATGTCATATTGCCTATGACGCAAAAGATTACACGATAAATGTTGGAACAAATAAAAAAATAGATTCCAGCGCCGGCTCCTGTTTAACTTTGGCTCAATCAAATTTTTGGCTACAGGTTGCACCAAGTTGTTATGACGAAGAATTCGCAATTGCATGCGACGAGTCATTCATAGCAAATTTATTATATAAAAATAAAAACTCTCGAACAATTTATGTTCTTGAAGGGACAGAGTCTTCCCCTGCGTTCGGCACAATTAAGCTAAATGTAAAGTCAAAATGTTTCGGTGAAAATTCTTGTGACTATGAAGCAACGGCATGGGCAACATTGGCACTATTGGAAACAGGACACAATGTAGAAGAATTTATTCCATATGTAATTGCGATGTCTGATACAAATGAGCGCTATTTGCCGGAAGCATTTATTTATATGTTAACGAATTATGAGGATTATGCAACACAGCTAATCGCAGATCAAAAATTAGGGAATTATTGGGAAGCAGAAACTTCATCATACAATCGATTTTACGATACATCTTTAGCTTTAATTGCTCTCGGTGGCTCGTCATCAGATCAAATTACAAATGCAAAAGATTGGCTCCTGTTTTCACAAGGTACTAATGGCTGCTGGCAAAATTCAGTAAGGGAAACCGCGATAGTCTTATGGGCGCTATCTGGAAGAACAGGACGTTCGTCAAGTGGAGGCAGTGTGACATATTGTTCCGAAGCAGATTATTTCTGCATCCCTTCTTATGACTGTCCAAGCGCTGAAGATGTTGGCGACAATTATTTTTGTCCATCACTATCGGATACATGTTGCATAACAGAAAATTTAAAGACCTGTTCTGAATATGACGGCACAGAATGCTCATCAGATAAAATATGCACAGGCAATGAACGAAAAGCAACAGATACAGATAATTGCTGCACTGGGACATGTGAAGATAGGCCACAAGAAACCGAGTGTGAAGCAAACTTCTACACCTGCATGAATGTATGCTCTGATTATCAGGAACCAATGCCAGCCTACTCTTGCGACCAATCTCAAGTTTGCTGCCGAACAAAAACAGAATCAACGGAAGAATCAAGTTTGTGGTGGATATGGGTCCTAATAATTTTGATATTGGCAGTTCTCGGAGCGATAGGATATATTTATCGAGAAAAATTAAAATTATTATGGTTTCAGCTGAAAACCAAATTTGGAAAAGACAAGGGCAAGAGAGGATCGGCTTCACAAAGACCGCGTCCAGGATTTCCTCCAGTGAGAAGACCCCGTCCGCCAGTAGCGAGAATGCCTTCGCGACCAATCCATAAAGATACAGCGATGTCAGATACTTTTAGGAAATTAAAAGAAATGTCCAGTTAAATTTATTAATGCCAGAATCTTTTCCATTTCATGAAAAGAGGCGCAATAGTTTTTCAATTATTATTTCTAATTTCCCTATCAGCGGCAACTCCATTATTAGAATTCCAGCACGAACAAATACAGCCAGGCGAAACAATTTTTGCTACGATAACAACTACGGGAGAATTCACAAAACAGATTGAACAACCAGACATTGAATTTTACGAAGGCAGAAAACAAGTCTCATTTGAATCAGACATTACTTTTTATAATGGCACACATCATCTATACATTTATACAACCCGACAAGGAAATTTCTCAGTTCAAATATCCGATGTCCTATATAAGGAATCAGACAAACTAAAATCAATTACAATAATAAAACCATTCAACATAACAATTCAAGCAATAGTTATCGAAGAAACAAACGGCACTAGAACAGAAATCCTTTCGATAAAGCCAGGATTTATTTTTACAACCACGTCCCCAAAAATAAAATTAATTAACAAGGGAACATCAATTTTAAATTTAACATACGGCGAAGATGAACTATCACTGGATTCTTTAGCATCCCAAGAAATAATATTAACTCCAACACAAGTCTTTTCGTACTTCGATATTTCATCGTACAAAAAATTCTCAATTCCTATAATTTATCCAACCGCAAACGCAACATTCAAATCTATATCAGTACAACCCGACTTAAGAGTGAGCCCTAAATTATTTTGGGCAGAACTTTTTACAAATACTAAATTCCAAGAAACAATACAGCTCTTTAATTTTGGAGACGAAAACATAACAGAAATTCAAACAACATCGGATATATCGTTCGTAGAAATTGAAGAAATTGAAAATATGTCACCGCGAGGAATTGAAAATCTAACTTTAATTTTAACTCCAGAAATCTCGGGACACTTTCAAGGCTATATCAATATTAGTTACACCCAAAATGAATTGCAAAACTCACTATCGATTCCATTGGTTTTTTTTGTTTTACCAGAGGGAAGTACAGAGGAAGATTTTGAAATATCAGAAGAAACATGCGAAGAAAAAAATGGTACCGTCTGTCAACCTAGAACAACCTGCGACAGCAAAATATCCTTTACTAAAAATAGAGAATCTTGCTGTTTCACAACCTGTCAGCCAATACCAGAAGAAAAAGTAAAAGGGAGTTATAATTGGCTAATCGCATTAATTCTTCTAGCAATTCTCGGCGGCGGCGGATACTATTTTTATAAAAAACAAAAAGGAATTATTCCAGAAACTCCAGAAAACAAATTAAAAGAAGTCTCAGAAAAATTCAAAAAACGAATGACAGGAACTCTCGAAACAAAAAGGATTAGTGGTGGAATAGAAAGAGGTTAATTATTTTTTAGAACTTTTCTTTTTAGCAGGCTTCTTTTTCGCAACTTTCTTCGCAACTTTCTTCTCGCCCTTTTTTAACTTAACAATTTCGGCATCTCTCTCCATTAAAATTTTATGTGCCAACTGTAATTGCGCTTCCATTTGCTTATATTTTTCTCCCAACACTTTTGCAATTTCGTCATATCTATGCATTCTCCCAGAAATATTATTCAACAAATCAGTCACTTCTCCCATGTTCAAAGACAAATTGGATGGCTCAATAACTTCAATTGAAGAAGGCATAAAGTCAAACATTGTCTCGCTTAATCGCGCAAAACTTTCACATTCAAAATCCGCCTCAGCGAAAGCAGTAAACATTTTCTCCTCATTTTCTCCAACTTTCATATCTATTTCTTTCGGCTCACTAACTTTTATCGAATGAACAGTAACATCTTTTACTTCATTTAAAATACCTATATGTTTTTCTAAAGACTCCGTTAAATGCTCTGCCGGCCGACCAGCCATTTCAACAATCATAATTGCTCTAACCATATTCTGCTTAGAAGAGTATCATTTTAAAACCTTTCCCAAGCCAATATCCCAATAATAAAAATTAAAAATATAGCAAACCCATAAGGCAGATAATCAACAACTTGCGCATTTTTTGAAACATAAATTAAATCTTCTTTCTCGGCAACATTACTATTCAGCGAAATTACCTCAGGGCTTATTTTAATAACCTCATCATCCGGAGCCAAAATATTTTCCTCAAAACTTTCCTCAAAACTTTCCTCAATTTCTTCTTCCACAATATTTAAATCTTCATCAGTTTCTTCTTCTATATCAACTTCACCATCAACACAAGCGAGACCTTGGTCTTTTATCTTTTGCAAGGTAGCATCTCCAATCCCATAAACATCTATCAAGCCATCTACAGAATCAAAGGGGCGCGTATCGATTATTGCCTGGGCTTTTGCGGGTCCAATTCCAGTAAGCTCATCCAATTTTTCCAACGACGCCGAATTAATATCAATCTGATTATCCTCACAAGTCGCACTAATAGTTGGAATAAATCCAACCGCCAACAAAATCAAAACAAAATATTTCATCTCATTCTCCCAAAAATTTTTTCAACATCAACATATTCAACTCGCACTCTATTTTTCTTCTTTATTTTCCCCGCAACCAAAATCCCGCTAAAGATTCCATTGTCTAAATACCATTGACATTTCTCTTTTTCAACTCGGCTCAGTTTCCCATTCATCTTGACCTCCACCGCAATCACTTTAAAAAATCCATCCTTCATTTTTTGAAAACAAACAAAATCTGGAAATCCAGTTCCAATTGTCATTACGCTCATGTTTCCAAACTTTCTAAATATTCTTTTAGCAGGAACAATCTTACCATCTTCTAAATTATTCGACCACTTATCCACAATCCAATCTTTTTCCTCTAAATCTTTTCTAACTTTAAGCTCAAATGCACCTCCAGAATTTTTACTCATCGAGCCTCGTTCGATATTAGATTTTTTCTTTTGGGCCCCAATTCTCCCCTCGTTATCCCACTCCGTAATATATTTTTCATTAGACGCTCTTTTTATTTCCTCAAGAAAATCCTTCCTTTTCAACTTTTTTTCAACATCAATACTTTTCAATTCCATCCTAAAACAAACAAGCCACTAATTATAAAATTATGTATAAACAACCGGTAGGATTAAAGGTCACGAGCATAAATTGTCCGACGCCCATTCTCTTTCGCTCTTTCTTCAGCTTTTTTCAATATTTCTTCAACCTGTCTTTCCAGCGCTCTCGCCAATTCCTCGCCAACATTCAAATCAACATATTTTTTAATTTTACTTTTTACAATTAGTGCCATTTTATTTTAAACAATTAAGCAATTTAATAATCTTTTCTTGCCCA
Organism: Candidatus Woesearchaeota archaeon; assembly: GCA_964401675.1. Lineage (GTDB taxonomy): Archaea > Nanobdellota > Nanobdellia > Pacearchaeales > GW2011-AR1 > JAGVXH01. Next base: position 9,639 of record CAYNZD010000005.1, read on the forward strand.
ACGGCTCTAATTAAACTTGCCAAACGCGGACCTTTAGTTTTTTTAATAATAACTCTATACGCAACATCAAAAAATTCAATATTACTCAATCCACTTTTTTCACAAATTTCATAAAATTTATTAAACAATTCTTTGTCTTCAAAATATTCTTTTTCTTTCAATGCATTTTTCAATGCAATAAGTGCAGACTTTTCATTCTTGCTAAATTTGCCATCAATCTTCTTTTGAACTTCAAATTTCATATCATCTCCCGCATACTTATCTAGCCAATTCTTTACCCTCTCCGCTCGAATTTTATCATAGCTATTTAATTCCTTAATTTTATCAATCTGAACCATCGTTATTAAATGTTTAAATCCACTTCTCTCAGGTTTCTTTTTGGGAATATCAACGACAGACATTTCATACATCCGCTTTTCTCTAGGATTGCAGTTCTCATCAAAATATTTTTCTTCCAAAGCATCAAATTTCTCATAAATACTAATAACATCATTATCAAAACTAATCTCAAAAACACTTTTCGGCTTAATCCCAACAAATAAATATCTCAAAACAGCAGGCTCATAAATTTCTTCAACTTCTTCCAGCGTCAAGGCATTCCCACTAGAACTACTAAACACTTCGCCACCCTTAATATTTATCCACTCATAAAATTGATAAATTGGAGGCTCAAAATCAAATATTTCTTTAGAAATTTCTTTTGCCGTTGTAAACGACCCGCCATAAACACTATGGTCAATTCCACCCGGCTCAAAATCAACTCCCTCATATTTCCATCTCAACGGCCAATCAATTCTCCACCGAATACTAATAATGCCTTTTTTTCTAAAATCAAAAGTCTCACCATGTCCACACTCGCACTCATACGAAATATTATAACCATCAACCCCAGTTATAGTGGCGAAATCTTTTTTGCATTTATCACAATAAATCATTATCGGCCACCAATTATCATCCAGTGGCTCTTTTCTAAACTTGTCCAAAATCTTTTTTATCGCATCTTTTTTATCTAACGCAACTTTAATCAAATCAGCATAAGCACATTTCTTGTTCATCTTATTTTGATAAATAAATTCAGGTTTAATCAAAACTTTTTTTAGAGAATTTTCAAACTTTTTTTCATTATATTCAGCATAATTCATAGAATTATCATATGGTGAAGGAATATCACTAATTGACATACCTAAATATTTTTCATATTCATCTCCAACGCCTTTGGGTATTTTTCGAAATCTATCAAAATCATCCCATGAATAAATAAATTTCACTTTCTTGCCCTTATCCTCCAATGCTTTTACCACCATATCAGTAGTTATGACTTCACGAAAATTTCCAATATGGACCTGTCCCGAAGGAGTAATCCCCGAAGCGCAAACATAAGTATCTTTATCCCCCTTTTCTTTGATTATTCTGTCGGCAATAGCATCTGCCCAAAAAAATTTATCTGCCATACATCAATCAACAAAATTAGATTTATATAGTTTCTTAAAATCTAAGAATCTTAAATTTCTTAAAATCTCCAGACCACTTTCTTTCGTTAATTTCCACATGTCTAATCTGAGCATGTTCTGGCCCCTTTTTTACAAACCCAATCAATCTTTCAATCTGTCCATCTTCACCTTCGACAATAATTTCAACATTCCCATTTTCTAAATTTCTTACAAATCCAACTATTTTCAAATCATCAGCATGACCCTTAACAAACTGCCTAAAAAAAATTCCCTGTACTGTTCCCTGCACAATTAATTTAACTGCCTTTTTCATATTAATCAAAATTTAAGTTAGTTTTTATAGATTTCTATCAACTTCATTATGCAAAATAGTTACAACCTGTGACGCAAACAAAACCCTTGGCCCAACCGAAATCTTGTCAATCTTTTTCAAAAACTTAGTTTTATCTTTTGGAAACCCCTCATGGTCGCCAATAATAAAAACTGGCTTTTTATCTAAATCAACATCTCGAACATCCTTGCCCTTTCCACTTAACAACAAAACATCTTTGCCTTCTTTATCTAACTCCTTCACAAGCTTCTCAAAACTCTTTTTCTCAATAGAACACCCTGGACAAATCTCCCGAAGTCCCTCCTCATCCTTAGCCTTATACAACATCCTCTTAATCAACCCCGCAACATTCTTCTTAGAAATAGGCATCTCCTTATTCGACTCCAAAACCAAATGCCTCGGATTATTAGGCCCACCATCAAAAATCAAATGCAACTTAACATCATCCCTCATCGCATTCGAAACAAAAAAAACAGAAATAATAACATTGCAAACAATATCCATCCGCCCCGCTTTCATCAAATTATCTTTAATCATATTCCCAGCAGTCACTGCCGACTTCGAATAATAAACAAATTCTCTCATAACAAATATTACAATTAAAAGTTTATAAGTTTAGGTAAATATAAAATTATTTTCCAGTTGAAGGATTTGATTTTTTGCCATGGAATTTATACCTATGCTGCGCCCATTTCCCAAATGAATCTTCAAATTTATCTTTAATACTTAGATATCTTGCTTCGACAGGATATTTTAACAATTTATCATATAAGATTAAATGAATTCCTCCCGGTCTACCATCATCCCTGTTGCTATGGTCATCAGCTCTTTTTTCCACTGCAGAAAAATTATGAAATTTAAATGCTTTGTGGTTTCTCCCGCTTCTTTTTATATGTTCTCCCCATTCTTGTATTTTTCTCTCTGCTCGTTCATAATTCATATCCACCATTTCAAGACCAAGTAAATCTGCTAGGAACATGTCCAAATTTTCCCTACTGTATGTTCCAGAATGATGATTGTATCTCTCCCAAAGATGATTATCTTCAGCAATATTTACAACCGAATAAAGAAATTTTGTTCTTTCAATATCATTCATTTTCGGAAAATTAATTTTCAATTTTCCCGAAATACTTTCTTCTTTTTTCATTCTTATACTGAACATATATTCACTATTTTTAGTAAAATAATAAGCTACTTCTTCTTCGCCACGATTAGAAATTCTTTCATCACTAAGCAGATGTTTGGATGTTATATTATCTATCTTAAATTGTTTCCTGTAAGAATCTCGAAGTTTTTTTCTTCTCTCCTCAGGAGTACATTCTCTAAAAGCATAGTTTAATTCTCTTTTCGTTTCAGGGAAGCTAGAAGTATTGCCAATAAATTTACGTACAATACTGTGGAGTTTTGGGATAATATGATTGTCATAATTACTTTTAATTAATATTTCATTTTTTTTCAATATATCTAAATTCTCGGTAGTGATTAAACCCCTATCCACAGGTCCATACAAAATTAAGTTCGTTATTGACGGCCCCATGCCAATACCTTTTTTTGAAACTACCTCATTTAATCTTCTAGTTAAATCACTTTCCATAAACAAAAAAAGTTTTTGCTGTTTATATACTTACCCATTGTTACTACTAAAGAATTATTAATTATCTCTAGAACCTAACCTTTCCCCAAAATTCCATAGCACTCATCAATTCTTTGTGACTTCTGCCATAATGTTCTAAAGTTTCACCATCCATTGTCGCATCAACTGCTTGCCTCATTGCTGTAGATCCAACTTCTGTCCCATTAGGATGTCCGTGAATGCCACCGCCAGCTTGAATAATGATATCTTTACCAAAGTTTTTTATTAAATATGGGATATGTCCTGGGTAAATTCCACCGGAGCAAACCGAAAATACGGGTTTTAATCCGGCCCAATCTTGCGCCAACCTATGCTTTGTCTTAACAACTTTTCTATCTTCTATTTCTTCACTAATTTCACCAACCTCCCGTTTTCCACCTTTCATTTTACCTATTCCTGTTCCAATATGCAAACTATCAACACCAGCCATTCTAGCGAAATCTGCAACGCACATCATAGACAGCCCATGATCAGGATTTTCCGTGAAAGCTCCGTGCATTGCTCTATGCGCATGAATACCTAATTTGCAATTTTTTCTTAAAGTTTCAAGGCTCGCAAATCCAGCGGTAATAATATCGTGCATTACGAATTTTCCTCCCAATTCCTTAACTATATCCGCCCGTCCTAACATCGTCATAGCTTCCGAAGTAACATTAATTAAATAACCTTTTTTCTCTCCTGTTTCCTCACTGGCTTTATCACACATCTCTAAAGTTTTCGCCGCTCTTTTCTCAAACGGATTAAATTTCTGTGAAGATAAATTTTCATCATCCTTAACTAAATCACAACCACCAATCCAACTATCATAAGCAACTTTCGCATGATCCTTAGCATTTAATCCTAATTTGGGCTTGACAATTGTTCCGACTAAAGGTCTATCTTTAATTTTTAAAATTTTACGATAACCTTCTATGCCATAACGAGGTCCCGGAAAACTTTCTAATAATTTTTTTGGAAATTTAATATCCTCTAATCTTAATCCTTTAACCGCTTTCATTCCGAAAACATTTCCCGCAATAGAAGATAAAATATTTGAAACACTTCCTTCTTCAAATAATTCTTGCGGGTATGCTATTTTAGCCCAATCCCCAGAAACAGCAAAAACTTTTGCGCCCAATCTATTTACATATTTTTGATTTGAAGAAACAGGAGTCCATGTCCCAACAGAACTTTCTAACGCTACATTATTTACAGCCTCTTCATAACTCATATTATTCGGAGTCACTTTAAATAAACAAATCAAATCATTTCTAGTAGGCTTGTAGCTCTTATCAATAAATGCAAATTTTTTCACCATCTTTAAATTTACAAGAAGATTTACTTTTTAATATTATCTGCTTCTTTTAATTCCAACTTTTTTACAATATTTATTAACTGGACATTCCGAACACTTAGGCGAAACTGGCAAACAAGTCTCTCGACCAAATTGAACAAACGCAGAATTAAAATCTTTCCAATATTTTTTTGGTAAAATTTTCATAAGTTCAATTTCAGTTTCTTCAGGAGTTTTTGTTTTAATCCAGCCAAGTCTATTTGGAATTCTATGGCAATGAATATCAATTGGCAAAACTAACTTACCAAAAGCAAAAGCCAAAACAATATTCGCAGTTTTAGGCCCAACTCCCTTAATCGAAATCAACTCATCATAACTTCTCGGAATCTTCCCATTAAATTTCTTAATTAGCTCCCGAGAAACTGACTTCAAAGTCTCAGCTTTCTTATTAAAATGTCCAGTCTTAAAAATAATTTTTTTCAATTTCGCCATAGGTAATTTCAGAATTTTTCTCGGAGTATTTGCAATCTTAAATAAATCCCTAGAAACAACATCCGTTATTTCATCTCTAGTTCTTAAAGAAAGCAGGCAAGAAATCAAAATTTCAAATGGACTAGAATTTCCTCTCATTGAATTTAATGTGGTAGTAGAACGAGGATATTTTTTTATCAGGATTTGCATTGTTTTAGAAATGTTAATTTTGGATATCATATTCACAAATTATTATAAAATTATCCATCAATCTTTAAATAATTTATGCTTTTATCTCTTAAAACACTACGGTCCTAAATTTGTTTATGCTTTCTAGCACGAATTAGCTGGTTCACTCGTTGCACTTCGCTCTTTCAAATTTCATCAAATTTCATCTTACTCAGAAACATTCTATAAAAAATAAAGGCAAAAAACAAAAATATATAAAGTTGCTATTAAACATAAATACTATGAGCAAAAAGATTATTTTGATAATTTTATTTACAATAATCTTTCTTATTTCTGGTGTTTTAATATTTTTTAATAATTCCAACCAAAACAATTTTGATGAAAATGAAAATAATTTTTACAGCTCAGGGATAAATTTAACATTTGAAAATAGAAATTCAAAATTTGATGATGTTGAGCCCTTAAAAAAATATGATATTTGCGAATATGATTTTGGCGATGGATTCTATTTTGAGGCACAATGTAATATTTTAGTAGTGAATATGCTTGGTTGGGATTTTGGCGAAGGTGTAAATCAGGATATTTTTAAAAAAGAATTTAATAACTTAATTGATAAAATAAAAAAATATGATGCTAGAATCATCGGAACAATAAATGGTATTAATGTAATTAATATTGAATTACAAAACGATAAAAACATTGATGTCATCAAAAAAGATTTCAGTGAATCTGATTATGTTAATGTATTATATGATATGGTAGTTGGGTTGGATAGTTTAGATTAATATTTTTTGCCCTTTGAAGGATTTTTAAAATAAAATAAAGCGTTTCCTGCTTAATACGCTTAGGGGACGCTACATTTAAAATCAATTTTAACGGAAAATTATAACAAGAATTTAAAGGTTCACTCTATTACACTCATTCACCCAAATTTTCGCTTCGCAAAAACTTCTCATAATCCTGATCTTCATTTGAATTATAATGATTTCTTTATTATCCCCTCAATTGTAAAAGTTTTTAAATTGCAACAGCTTTATAAAAATATGAAAATTATATTTGCTATTATTTATATTACCTTAATTCTTGTAGGTTTGTTCTTTTCTGTTGGTTCATATTTAGGCTATGCAAGAAGCATGGAAGCCTGTCAAATGTTTCCTTGTTCTAGTGAGCCAGTTTTCCCAACAATAACAATTACGATTGGAATTGTTTTAATAATGTTAGGAGTAGTTACAATGTTCGTAAGGAATAGAATGGAGGGATTCATAGAATATAAAAGAAACCCAAAAATTATTTTATCATCTATTCTTGTTCTTATCGGTTCTTGGTTAAATCTTGCAATAACTCTACCTCAAAGACAAGCAGTAGGTTTTGTTAGTAACTATGCAATTGGATTTCCATTTACTTTTTGGGTAACTGGTTATTTGGATTTTTTTATGTTAATATTTTTAGCATTAGATTTCATTATTTATTATGTGATACTTAGTATGATATTTTACTTGTATAAAAAAATTAGCTCTGGCACGTTGCACTCTCCTCAATTGGCTAGTCGGCGGATTTAATAGCGATGTTAAGTATAATTTTCCAAAATCCTTTCATAACATTTTTAAAGTTTAAAGTTTAATTTATTAACATTATGAAAAAATCAATTGTAGTAGGTATAATTATTATTGTAGCGATTGTAGCAATTTTGGTTATTGCTTTATTCCCTAGCCAAAGGCCTAGTCATGGTATTATAAATTATGAATTTGATGAATTATATACTCCAAAAATGCAACAAGTATGTTGTAGTAATTGTTTGGCTTATGGAGATTATAAAGATTCAAAAGATTGCTACGAAATTATCAAAGAACATGGGGGAGCAAAAAGTTGCTATATGATTATGAGTACCTATCCGCACACATTTTCTCAATGTAAACAGTTAATATCCGAATAAAGGGTTTTAGGTAACTTGTTCACTATCTATTCGTACCACGCTGCGTTTTCCTCCTTTCAGTTGTCAGCACACATAACAAGGGATAAAAGGAAAATTGCTCAGCTCGCAATTTCTCCAAATTCCCCCCACTCCGTTTCAGAAAAACTTCGTTAAATTCCGAGGTTATATGAAATTCTTAGTCTGCTTTAGGTATAAGAAAAATATTTAAAGTATAAAATAACAATATCTTTATGAAGAAAAATATATATTTTATTATATTAACAATATTATTATTCATTTTAGTATTATTTGGGGCACTCTCTCTATATTATAAATTTCAGAGATCTAATGATATTCCATTCTATAAAGATGACTGTAATATAAAATGTGAAAGTGAAAAATTAATCCCTTGCACTACAAATAAAGATTGTCAAACTGAATCTATGAAAAATTTTTGCAATATTGAAGAAGTTGTTTTCATAAATGGACTTACAGGATATTGTAAAGAAAATTATTGCCAATCTTACGGATGTGATGGTGCTCCTTCCATCGATTAGAACGACAGACTAAGAACTTGGGTCACTCTGCGTTTTCTTTCTTTCAGCCGTCAGAACATACAACAAGGAATTTCTAATGATATTAAAATATTGCTACCCGGTTCACGAGATAGAAACATATTTATATTTGTAAATTTAACAATATAATATGAATACAAAAGAATTTTTTAAGAAATATACAATTTCATTTATAATTACAATAATAATCATAATCGGATTTTGGATATGGGTAATAATAAATGTACAACCAGTATGTACAGATTCAATACCTCCTATTTGTTCTGGCCCATCAGATTTTGTATTGCCCGTTTTGGCAGTTGGATTAATTTCTTGGGTTGTGCTGTTTTTATTATCTTTAATATATCATAAACTTAAAACTTAAAAAATTCTTTTATTTAATCCATTTCTTAAATTGTAAACTGCTTATATCATATTATCGCTTGCGGGAGAAATTAACTCCTTCTATCCAATATGTTATACTCAATTTTTAAAAATACCATTAAAAAACTACAAAATTTTCTCCAACTTATATCCATCTTTCCCGTCCCTAACAATCCATCCCATATCTTTCAATTTATCTCGCAACTCATCACTCTTTTTCCAATCTTTCTCCTCTCTTACTTTCTCTCTTTTATCCGCTAATTTCTTTATATCAGCAGGAACTTCAACTTCACTTCTCTCCAGCAAATCCAATCCAAAAACTTCATCCATTTTTTTAATTGCTCCAACTTTACCTTTAGCTTTTTTATCGCGGATTAACTCCCATAAAATTGCCATTGCTCCAGGCATATCTAAATCATCATTAATCCTCGCCCTAAACTTATCTAAATAATTCTCATTTGCCTTTCCATCGTTTTCTATAGCGCCAATAATATTCCTCAATCTCTTATATGAACCAGCCGCATTTTCAATCGCCTCTTCGCTCCAAGTTAATGGCCTCCTATAATTCGCACTATAATTAAAATATTTGTAAACCAAGGGATTAATTCCACCCTCCTCCAATTCTCCAATAGTTTTAATTGCTCCAGTCGACTTAGACATTTTCTTTCCTCCCTTAAAATTCAAAAATCCATTATGCATCCAATAATTAACCCAAGGACTTTTCCCAAACGTCGCCTCGCTCTGCGCAATTTCATTTTCATGATGAATAGGAATATGGTCTTCTCCTCCAGTATGAATATCAAAATGCTTACCTAGATATTTTGACGCCATCGCTGAACACTCGATATGCCAACCCGGGAACCCAACTCCCCATGGCGAATCCCACTCTTGTTGCCTCTTCTCCTTAGGCTTAGAAAATTTCCACAAAGCGAAATCAGTAATATTTTTTTTCTCGCCCAAAGCAATTCTTTTTCCACCTTCCAATTTCTCAATTTTTTTCCTAGACAATTTTCCATAGTTACCAAATTTAGAAGTATCATAATATATTCCATCACTCGTCCTATAAACAAAGCCCTTTTTCTCCAAAGTTTTAATCATCGCAATCTGCTCCTCAATATGTTCCGTCGCCCACGTCCACTTAAACGGCTCAACCAAATTCAACTTCAAAAAATCTTTTCTAAACGCATCAAAATAAAAATGCGAAATCTCCTTCGCCGTCTTGCCTTCTTTCTTCGCTGACTTCTCCAACTTATCTTCTCCCTCATCCGCATCCGAAGTCAAATGTCCAACATCAGTCACGTTAATAATATGCTTAACATCAAAACCATTAAACACCAAAACCCGCTTCAAAACATCAGCGAAAATATAACTCCGCATATTCCCAGCGTGCCCATACCAATAAACCGTCGGTCCACAAGTATAAAGTCCAACCTTTCCTTTCTTGATTGGTTTAAATTCTTCCTTTTTTTTTGTTAACGTATTAGCTAATTTCAGCATATTCATTCTAAAAAAACCTAGTTAATAAAAGTTTACAAATTCAGAACTTTCCATCCACAAAGACCAAGATTAATAACTTCAGTTTTTCCAATTTTTTTAATTCCTTTTCCTTCATGAATATGTCCACAGATACAATATTTTGGTTGATGGTTTTTAATATAATCTAAAATAATTTTGCTTCCTGCATGTTTACTTTGCCAACTTTTTGGAGTACCAGAAAAATTAATTTTATCTAAAATGCCATAAGGCGGTTGGTGACAAATCAATATATCAAGATTTTTTCCAAATCGATTTAAAACTCTTTTAGCTTTTTCAGTTTGTTTTTTAGCTGAATCTTTTTCTTTTTTATCTTTTATTTCAAATTCTTTTATCCAGGAACTATCAACAAAATATTCTAAAAAACCAATTCTTAAATTATTAATTCTACGAATATCATTTTTAACAATATGTACTTTTTTTATTCCTTTTATTCCTTTCAAAAGTTTAGACCAGCATGTGGCAACATTTCCCATAATAGTGTAAACCTCATTTTTTTTAGATAATTTTTTTAAAAGTTTAATACTAGAATTATAAATTTCATTATGAGCAGTTTCTTTTTCTTTTTCCGAAGCGGTAACTTCATTTTCCTTTTTCAAGAACCATATTTTTTTTGCTAAATCTGATTTCCCAATATCACCATTTAGCAATATTAAATCGACATTTTTTGGAAGATTTTTGGGTAAGTTACCATGCGGATCACCAATTACTAAAATTTTCATAAAACAAATTACTAAAATAATTATTTAAACCTAAGCCAAAACTTCTATGTCAAAGAAATCTGTAGCATAAGGAACGTTGTCCATTGTTACATCAATATGAAATCTCACCGTGCAAAGTGGCGCAGTTTCAGGAATTAAAAACCTCACAATTCCAAAATAAGATTGTCCGGGTGCAATAGTTAAATCGTCTGCTCGCCCAGTTTTAATCCAGCCCTCAACACTTCTCTCATCGATTCCACATTTTTGTCGAACATCAGGGTCAGAAACAGTCACATCATAACGGAATCTCCCAGCTTCTGCGGTCCCTCTCGCCAAATTTTTAATAGCAAACGCAATTCCCCAATCCTCATTCTGCTTAATTTTCGCAATCTGGTTTGGCAAATAGACAACAGTTCTTTTGTCCTCGACAAATAGCTTATTAATCTGGTCCTTTACTTTATCGTTCATTTGTAAAATATTTTGCGACGAACCAGTAAAAATATTTTTGATAAGAACCATTCCCAAAATCAACATAGACATCGCTAATACAATAACAACAATGGTCCCAATCGACATTTCAATCGCGCCCCTTTTTCCTCTCATAATAAACTACAGTATTCTTTATTTATAAAAGTATTTATCTGGGGCTGGGGAGAACAGAGTAGCCCAACCAATTTAAAAGATATATTTGTGAGGCTATCGAAATCCAAGTTCGATTATGGGGCTGGGGAGAATCGAACTCCCTACACCACGGTCTTCAGCCGTGTGCTCTCCCAATGAGCTACAGCCCCATAGGAGAAATCAGAGAAGTTAGTTTTTAAGTTTAATCATCGAGAATTATTTAATTCAAATTAAAAACGAGATAAAGAGATTGTCATATAAAAAGATCAAGCGCTCTTATAAAAATTTAACCAATTGATTATACTTGCTTTAAATTTTTCAGAGCATCCGGGAAAAGTAGGGTGAGAAATTTGATTTTTATGTGCCTCAATTTCTTGCATAATTTCTTGCTCTGAGCAATTAAAATTATGTCTACCGCCGAAATTCAATTTCTTAATCTCTCCGCCTGGGAGAGCAGATTGAAAATAGTTTTGTAAACAATGTAGACCCTCATGGGGAATTAAAACATTTAGAAATTCATTCCAAGAATAGTTATCAAAGGCATAATCAGAAACTTTTATGATGGAAAAAATATCTAAAGATCTATTTTTTTCAGGATCGGGGTAAGTTTCCATTATTCTATCTCCCACTTTTCCTTCGAAATAAATTATATTTCTAACGAAAGGCTCATATCTACCAATAGAAATTCTTTTCAATAATTCCTCTCTACATTCAGGATTTCTTTTTGCAATTTCATAGTGATCTCTATTCATTTTCAAAGTTGTCAAATTTTAACATTATATAAAAATTATTGTGCTCAAATAATTCTAAAAAATTAAAGAGTGGGACATAGGCCACGTTCTGTCAAACTTTGTTTATGAAAAA
>CAYNZD010000006.1:0-20909 GCA_964401675.1 Candidatus Woesearchaeota archaeon
TATGCGGAGAGCCTAGCCGAGGTGATGTCTGTAATGCTTGTAAGATTTTTGCTTGTTTGTAAAAGTATATATAGTTTTGAGCTTGAGTATATTTATGGAAAAATCTTTAAAAGAAATACAAAATTTAATTATGTCACAAGCAGAGGAAAAAGGGTTCGGGACAAAAATTGAAGATATTAATGTTATTGAAAAATTGGCGCTAATTCATTCGGAGGTTTCTGAAGCGCTTGAAGCGTACAGACATAAAAATATTGATGGGCGCGATGGCTTCAAGGAGGAGTTGGGCGATATAGTTCAAAGAGTTTTGCATTTATGTGGTGTGATGGATATTGATATTGAGAAAGAAATTTTAAAAAAAATTGCTAATAACGAAGAAAGAACTTGGGATTGGAAAGATATGAATGAGAAGCATTCATAGACATATATATTGAAGTGCATATTTTTTTATAAAGGTTTGAAATTTAGTTTTAATATGAAAAAGGGAAAGTTAATCGTTTTTGAGGGGACCGATTGTTCTGGAAAATCAACACAAATAAATTTGTTAATTGAGAAATTGAATAGTTTGAATCAGGGAGTCGTAACTCTGGATTTCCCAAATTATTCTACGCCGACTGGAAAAATTGTTCGAAGGTATCTTGATGGGGAATTTGGGCCCGCCAATGAAATTCCTGCGAAGGTTGCCTCAATTTTTTATGCAGAAGATAGATTTGCGTCCAAGGGATTTATTCATGATGAATTAGATAAGGGAAATATAACTATTTTGGATAGATATGTTGAATCAAATATGGGACATCAAGGAGGGAAAATTTATGATAATAATGAGCGGGAGAAATTTTTTGAATGGTTACGTGAATTGGAATATAAGCATTTTGAATTGCCAAAACCCGATGCTGTTGTTTTTCTTTATATGCCGTATGAAGTTGGTCAGCAATTAATGATAGGACGAGAACGGAAATCGGAATTTCATCCTGGAGCCGAAAAACTAGATGGCCACGAAGGGTGTGTGGAGCATATGAAAAATGCAGAAAAGTCTTATTTGCAGTTAGCGAACTTATATGGATGGGTTATGATTAATTGTGCACCTGATGGGACGATGAATTCGCTGAAGACGCCAGAAGAAATTCATAAAGAATTATGGGAGAAGTTAGAGGGGTGTTTGAAATATAATGAGGAGGAAAAGTTAGTTTTAGATTATTTTTTTACGAACCTTAATAATCCGATTTTTGCTACTAAGAATTTTCATCCTGAAGTTTGGGCTTTGATGCAGGCGAAATATAGTCGTTCGGAAGAGGGATTACGTGAAAGTTTTTTAGATTTATTAAAAAAAGATGAAAATAATTTTGGATTGCTTGTGGAAGAAATAAGAAATAGTAAGCAGGGTGCGGCGATTAAATATGCTTCGGATAAAGCGATAGATTTTATGGAAAAATGGGTTTTGGGCTATGGTCATAGTTCAATTGCAGAAGGAGCAGTTGTTGGTTTTGGATTGGAGGGAGTTAGTATTCTCGCAACAAAAGTTATTGAAGACAATAGACTTTGTTCTTTTTGCGAAAAATCTACGAGATATGTTTCTTTCAATAGGAGCTCTTTTTATTTGGATGAAATTTTACAAAATTCTGAATATGCCGATGAGATAAATGAAATGTTGGATTTTCTTTTTGAAACTTATATGAAACTTCATGAGCCAGTTTTGGAATATGTTGAGGGCACGGTTCCCTTAAAGGAAGGTTCTTCCGAGGCGGCATGGAGAAGGGCCTGTACTTCTCGGAGATTTGACGCAATCCGTTATTTATTGCCTGCTTGCACAAAAACTAGTCTTGGATGTACGATAAATGCAAGGCAGCTGTCTCATGCAATTTCTAAACTTTTATCTCATCCGCTAAAAGAGATGAATGATATTGGTGAGAAGTTAAAAATAGAAGGAAGAAAAATTCTTCCATCTTTGTTGAAATATTCAGACAAGAAAAATTATTTTTGTGAGACTGAGAATAATTTGCAGACTTTTAATTTTGAAGAGAATTCTTTTGATGGAGAGAAGGTTAAACTTGTCGATTTTCCTGAAAATCCCGAAGACGTGATTGTTTCTTCGATTTTATATCGTTATGGGAATTGCTCTTTCGTTGAAGCTCAGTGTAGAGTCGCATCTATGAACTCTTTTGAGAAAGAGGGGATTGTTGATGGCTATCTTGGAAAAATGGAAGAATTTGATTATCCCTTAAGAGAGCTGGAGCATCAGTCTTTTACTTTTGATGTTGTGATGGATTATGGAGCTTTTCGTGATTTACAGAGACATAGAATCTGTACGCAGACCAATCCTGTTTTTACTTCTGATTTGGGATATGATGTTCCCGAGGATATTGCTACCGCGGGTGTCGAGGCTGAATATAGATTTGCGATGGAAAAAGCGAAAGAAGTTTATGAAAAAGTTAGAATAAAATATCCTTTACAGGCTCAATATCTTTTGCCCCTTGGGTTTAGAAAGAGGTTTTTGATTACGATGAATTTAAGGGAGCTTTATCATCTTATTAAATTAAGGACAACTCCAATGGCTCATGATTCGTATAGAAAAATTGCTCGTAAAATATATGAAATTATGAGTGAGAGATATCCGCTTTTGTCAAAGTATATTATCTGTAATTATTCCAAAGAGGAGCTTGGTCGGCTTAAAGCTGAAGAAAAAACAGAAGCTAAAAGGGGCATGCTATGACTTTTTGGATTTCGGATAAAGAAGTGAATGATATTGTTCAATCGGAATTGGGAAGACAAAAAGAAACTTTGAATATGATACCGTCGGAAAATTTCTGTTCAAAAGATGTTCTAGCGGCGTGTGGTTCGGTTTTAGGTAATAAATATGCCGAGGGGTATCCGGGACGTCGATATTATCAAGGAAATGAATTTATAGATGAAGTTGAAAATTTGGCTATTGAGCGGGCGAAGAAATTGTTTGGGGCGGAGCATGTGAACGTACAACCAAATTCTGGGAGTCCTGCCAATATGGCTGTCTATATGGCGGCTTTAGAGAAGGGCGATAAAATTCTTGGGATGGATTTAAGTCATGGTGGGCATTTGACACATGGGTCGCCTGTGAATTTTTCAGGAAAGGATTATGAATTTGTTTCGTATGGTGTCGAGGAAGAAACAGGGCTTATTGATATGGAAAAAGTTCGAGAGATTGCTATTAGAGAAAGGCCAAAAATGATTGTATGTGGCGCGACTGCTTATCCGAGGGTTGTTGAGTTTGAAATGTTTGCCAAAATTGCCAAAGAGATTGGAGCTTATTGCCTTGCCGATATTTCTCATATTGCTGGATTGGTTGCTTCAGGTGTTCATCAGAGCCCTTTTCCAGATTTTGATTTTGTAACGACAACGACGCATAAAACATTGAGAGGTCCGCGTAGTGCGATTATTATGTGCAAAGAGGAATTTGCCAAGGCTGTTGATAAGGCGGTTTTCCCTGGGATGCAAGGAGGTCCTCATGAACATATTATTGCCGGGAAAGCTGTTGCTTTTGGTGAGGCACTGAAGCCGTCGTTTAAAGAATATTCACAGCAGATTGTTAAAAATTGCGCGGTGCTTGCAGAAACGTTGAAAAATAATAATATCAAATTGATTAGTGATGGGACGGATAATCATTTGATTTTGATTGACTTGATAAAGACGCCTTCAATCGCAGAAGCGGGACGAGGAAAAGAAGTCGCGGTTGCATTGGAAAAGGCAGGAATTGTTGTGAATGCTAATTCTATCCCTTTTGATCCTTCAACTCCGTTTAAGCCTTCAGGGATTCGTTTGGGCGTTCCGATTTTAACAACTATGGGGATGAAAGAAAATGAAATGATTATTGTTGGAAATTGGATTGCAGATGTGATAAACAATGTAGAGAGTGAAGTTGTTTGTAGGGATATTAAAGAAAGAGTTAAAGAATTGTGTAAGAATTTTTCTTTTTATTGAATTTTATCTTTTGTTTCCCTCGACATTTTTTGCCATGATTTCATTGGAAATTTTGAGTATATAAAGATGTGTAATCATTGAAAAAAAGTAAATGTTTGTTTGCGATGTTAACTATTGTTAACGAAGATATAGCCTTTTTTATAATAATCTTTAAATAGCCTTTTCTATAATGTTTTCTTACAATTACAAGCTATTGTAGTAAAAGGAAGAATGAACTACAATATCTTGTATTCACTTGAAAATAACAATGATATGTCCATATTGTACTGCTGCTGAAACGAAAGTTACTGATAAACGTGATAGTGGGTCGGTGGCGCGTAGGAGACGTGAATGTCTGAAGTGTAAGAAGCGATTTACGACATATGAGAGAATAGAATTGGACCTTAATGTTATTAAGAAAGATGGCAGGAGAGAAAGATTTTCGCGAAGTAAGCTTTTTGAGGGGATTGATAAGAATCTTCAAAAAAGGCCTTTTACGAGTGAGCAGATAGATAAAATTGTTGATGAAGTTGAGGCGAATGTTCATCGAATTGCAAAAAATAAAGATATTAAGAGTTCGAAGATTGGCGATATTGTTATGAATAAGCTTAGGCGGATTGACAAGGTTGCGTATATCCGTTTTGCGGCTGTGTATCGAGATTTCGCGGACATTGATGAATTTAAGGACGAAATAAAAAAATTAGGGAATAAATAAATGGTTAAAAAAATTAGAAAAAGAGATGGAAGCGTTGTGCTTTTTCAAAAAGATAAAATTGAAAATGCAATTTGGAAAGCGGTTAAAGCTGTTGGTGGTAAAGATAAAGAGAGGCCAAAAGATTTGACTAATTTGATTGTTGAAAAATTAGATAAGATTCATGGCGAACACGGGATCCCTGATGTGGAAGAGGCTCAGGATTTGGTTGAAAAGATTTTGATTGAGGAAGGGCATGCGAAGGTTGCGAAAGCGTTTATTCTTTATCGGCGGAGCCATGATGAATTGAGGAATGTTAAAGGTTTGTTTGACACTATTGAAGTTGTCGATGATTATATTGGTTTGAATGATTGGATGGTTAAGGAAAATTCTAATATGGGTTATAGCTTGCAAGGCTTGAATAATTATATTACTACGAAGATTATTGCGAATTATTGGATGAGAAGGATTTATCCCGAGGCGATTCGTAAGGCGCATGAGTCAGATAGTATTCATGTTCATGATGTGGATTCTCTTGGAGCGTATTGTGTTGGCTGGGACTTGAAAGATTTGTTAATAGTTGGATTTAAAGGAGTTAAAGGAAAGGTTGAATCAAAACCTCCAAAACATTTGAGGACTGCGCTTGGACAAATGGTAAACTTTTTTTATACTTTGCAGGGGGAGACGGCAGGAGCACAGGCCTTTTCGAATTTTGATACTTTGCTTGCGCCGTTTGTGAGGTACGATGGCCTAGATTATAAACAGGTTAGACAAAGTATGCAGGAATTTGTTTTTAATTTAGCGGTTCCGACGAGGGTTGGTTTCCAGACGCCGTTTACAAATATTACTATGGATTTGGAAGTGCCGAGTTATATGGCTGATGAACATGTGATTGTTGGTGGGCAGCCACAGATGGAGACATATAAGGATTTTGAAAAAGAAATGGGGATGATTAATAAAGCGTTTGCTGAAGTTATGATTGAAGGTGATGCTACGGGGCAGGTTTTTACCTTTCCGATTCCAACTTATAATATTACTAAGGATTTTGATTTTGATAAGCCGGAGCATGAATTGATTTGGGAGATGACTGCGAAGTATGGAATTCCTTATTTTTCGAATTTTGTTAATTCTGATATGAAACCTGAGGACGCGCGGTCGATGTGTTGTCGTTTGAGGCTAGATCAGACTGAACTTCGAAAAAGAGGTGGCGGTTTATTTGGTGCGAATCCGCAGACTGGCTCTATTGGAGTTGTAACAATTAATATGGCAAGACTTGGTTTTGTATCTACAAATGAAGATGATTTTTTAGCTAGGATTGATAACTTGATGGAATTAGCGAAGGAGAGTCTCGAGATAAAGAGAAAGACTGTTGAGAATTTTACTAATTTGGGGCTTTATCCTTATTCGAAGTTTTATTTAAGACAGGTTCATGCGAGGTTTGGAGAATATTGGAAAAATCATTTTGCGACGATTGGTCTTTTGGGGATGAATGAGGCGATTATAAATTTTATGCCAGGAGAAAATATAACCACGGAAAAAGGTAGAAATTTTGCATTGAAAGTTTTGGATTTTATGAGGGGCAAGTTGGCAGAATATCAAAAAGAGACAGGAAATATCTATAATTTGGAAGCAACACCAGCTGAAGGGACAACTTATAGATTTGCTAGGGCAGACAAAAAAAGATTTGGTCGAGCCGTTGTTGCGAATGAGAAGGCTTATCAGAAAGGAGCGGAGCCATATTATACAAATTCATCGCAGCTGCCTGTGGATTTTACAGATGATGTTTTTGAAGCATTAGATTTGCAAGATGATTTGCAATGTAAATATACTGGAGGAACGGTTTTTCATACTTTTGTTGGGGAGAAAATGAATGTTGATTCAGTCAAAAAGATGGTTAAAAAAATTTCTGATAATTATCATCTACCATATTTTACTATTTCGCCTACATTTTCCATTTGTCCTATTCATGGATATTTAAATGGAGAGCATAAATATTGTCCAAAATGTGACGCCGAAATTGCTTCTGCTGAGAAAACACCATCTTCCGTTTCTGATGATATTATAGAAGCAGAAGAAACAGAGAGGAGAATTGAGGATTTAGAAAATAATGATAATGAAAATATTTTAAGTGCAAAACTAAATTTAAGAGGTGATACCAATGGCGAGAACGAAATGTGAAGTGTGGAGTAGAGTTGTGGGATATTTGAGACCAACTTCTAGATGGAATGAAGGAAAGCTATCAGAATTTGGGGATAGAAAAGTGTTTAATTTCAGAATGGAAGATTAGATGAAAATTCCCGTGTCTGTAGAGAATAGAAAGCAAAATTCAAAAATGAAAATTGCAGGGTTGCAAAAAGTGACGACTATAGATTATCCTGGGAAGATAGCATGTACTATTTTTATATATGGATGTAATTTTCGTTGTGGATTTTGTCATAATCCAGATTTAGTTATTAAAAAATTTGGAGGAGGATTTAGTGAGGATGAAATATTAGAATTTTTGAAAAAAAGATTTGGAAAATTAGATGCAGTTTGTTTTACAGGAGGAGAGCCCTTGATGAGTGTAGATTTTGATTTTATTAAAAAAATTAAAGATTTAGGATATAAAATTAAGATAGATACAAATGGAGCATTTCCAGATCGCTTAAAAGAAATAATTGATAAAAATTTAGTGGATTATATTGCAATGGATATTAAAGATACTAGAGAAAATTATTCTAAAGTAGCGGGAGTTGTGGTTGATATTAAGAAAATAGAAAAATCAATTAAGATGATACATGAATTTAGTAATTACGAATTTAGGACTACGATTGTTAACAGATTTCATAATATAAATTCTATGATTGAAGTTGGAAAATGGTTAAATAAAATTTGTGGTACAAAACCAAAAAGATTTTTTCTACAAGGTTTCAGAAAAGATGGAGGAGAAATGATTGATTCAAATTTTTTAAAAGAAGAAAATGTTAGTGAAGAATTTTTGAAAGAACTGAAAGAAAATATTAACGAATTTTTTGAAGAAGTGGAAGTTAGAATTTAGGATAATTTTTTACTTAGTCTTTCAATTGCATTGATGTATGCTGCGATTCTTGTTGAGGTTTGATATTGTTCTTTTTTGTCTAAAATTTCTTGTGTTGCTTTTTGCATTTTTTCTTTTAATTTTTCATCAACTTCTTCTGCTGTCCATTTTTCTTGATTTATATTTTGATACCACTCGTAATATGAGACGGTTACTCCGCCAGCGTTTGTGAGAATATCGGGAAGAATTAATTTGTTTTTTTCTTCTAAAATTTTATCGGCTTCAGGTGTTGTCGGTCCGTTTGCGAGTTCAAGAATGATTTTTGCTTTTATTTTATCTGCATTTGTTTCTGTGATTTGATTTGCAAGAGCAGCTGGAACTAAAATATCACAATCTAATTCAAGAAGCTGTTCGTTAGTTATTACAGTTGTATTTGGAATATTTGCTAATGAGCCAGTTTGTTTTTTGTGTTCAATAATTTCATTTATGTTTAATCCATCAGGGCTATAAACTGCTCCTTTAGAATCTGAGATGGCGATTATTTTTGTATTATCTTTGGATATTAGTTTTGCAAAATTTTGACCGGCATTACCGATCCCCTGAATTGCTATTGTTGCATTTTCTAACGTTGGGATTTTTTTGGTTTGTTCAATTGCTTTTTTTAGAACGAATTGTCCACCTCGTGCTGTTGCAGTATCTCTTCCGAGTGAACCTCCACTTTCCATAGATTTTCCTGTGACTACGGCTCTTACTTTTTCAACTGGAAGATTTTCTATTTTAGAATATTCGTCTACAATTATATCCATTATTTTTGAATTTGTATATACATCTGGTGCGGGGACGTCCTTTTGAGGTCCGATTATTGGAGAGATTTTTCTTATAAATGCTCGTGTTAAATTTTCAAGTTCTTGTTCTGACAATTCTTTTGGATTGCAAATTACTCCGCCTTTTGCGCCGCCGAAGGGAATGTCTATTGT
The DNA here is from genome assembly GCA_964401675.1 of Candidatus Woesearchaeota archaeon. Taxonomy (GTDB): domain Archaea; phylum Nanobdellota; class Nanobdellia; order Pacearchaeales; family GW2011-AR1; genus JAGVXH01. The sequence goes on from CAYNZD010000006.1 coordinate 8,612, forward strand.
AGCTGTTTTTATTGTCATCCAAATTGATAAAGCAGTTACCTCATTAAGATTTATTTCTGGATGATATCTTATTCCGCCTTTGTATGGTCCGAGCAAAGAATTGTGTTGAATCCTATAGCCTGTAAAAATTTTTTGTGTTCCGTTGTCCAATTTTACGGGAAAATTTACTTTTAATTCTCTTTCGGTATTTAGGAGAATATATAATCTTTCTGAAGATAAATTTAATTTTTTTGCTGCTTCAGTTATTGTTATTTTTGCATTTTTTAGTTCCATTGATCTTTAATTTCGTTATTGTTTTTAATTGTTTGTAAGCGTTGTTTACTTGAATTATATAAAATTTATAAAGGTTGAGTGGGATTATTTATTATGGTAAAAGTTAAAGTAAAAAAATTAAAAGAGGAAGCTATTGTTCCTGCTTATGCGCATGAGGGTGACGCGGGGATGGATTTGTTTTCGACAGAAGATTATGTTATATTGTCGGGAAAGAGGCAGTTAGTATCTACAGGAATTTCTATGGAGTTGCCAGAAGGGTATTTTGCTTCTATTCGAGGAAAAAGTGGATTAGCATACAAGAAGGGAATTTGTATTCTTGGCGGAGTAATTGAATGGACTTACCGGGGTGAATATGGAGTAATTGTTTTAAATACAGGAGAAGAAAATTTTGAGATTAAAAGAGGTGACAAAGTTGCGCAAGTTGTGATTGCTCCAGTTGCTAAGGCTGAGATTGAAAAAGTTGAAGAACTGAGCAAGACAGTTCGTGGAGATAGTGGATTTGGGAGTACAGGAAATAGAGAATAATTTATTATACAATCTATCGCAATAGTGTTTATAAGTTTGGATTTAGTTTTTAATTTATGATTGTCGGAATTACTGGGACATTGGGTGCGGGGAAAGGAACGATTGCTGATTTTTTAAAAAAAAGAGGATTCGTTCATTATTCTGTTAGAGATTTTTTAGTTGAAGAAATTTTGAAGAGAGGGATGATTAATAATCGAGATAGTATGGTTTTTGTCGCTAATGATTTGAGAGAAAAATTTGGGTTAAGTTATATTGTCAAAGAATTATATTCAAAGGCTGAAAAGGTTGGAGGAAAATGTGTCATTGAAAGTTTGCGTTGTCCAGGGGAAATTGAGGATTTGAAAAAAAAGAAAAATTTTGTTTTGCTTGCGATTGATGCAGACATCGAAACGAGATATGCTAGAATTTTTGAAAGAGCAAGTGCTAGTGATAGAATTTCGTTTGATGAATTTGTAATTCAAGAGCAAAAAGAAAGGACTTCTAATAATCCTAATAATCAGAATCTCCGTGAGTGTATTAAGATGGCTGATTATTGTTTTAAAAATGATTGGACTATAGCTGAATTACACAAAAAAATAGAAAAAGTTTTGGATAATATTAAAAATAAAAATAAAAAGTGTATTCGTCCAAGATGGGATGAATATTTTGTGGAAATTATGAAGGCAGTTGCTACAAGAGTTACTTGCGATAGAGCAAGAGCAGGTGGAGGAGGATGTGTAGTTGTTAGAGATAAACATATTTTAGTTACAGGTTATGTGGGGTCTCCTCCTGGGTGTTCTCATTGTGATGATGTAGGTCATCAATTTAAGAAAACTATTCATGAGAATGGAGATGTCACTAATCATTGTGTTAGAACTGCCCATGCTGAACAAAATGCAATTTGCCAAGCAGCAAAAATGGGAATTTCTTTAAATAATGCTACACTCTATAATTTTATGACTCCTTGTTATACTTGTGCAAAATTAATTATTACTGCTGGGATAAAACGAGTTGTAGCATTAAAAGACTATCATGCGTCTGAAGATTCTAAAAATTTATTTAAAGAAGCAAGTGTGAAATTTGAACTTTTAAATAAGAATGTTCAGCAGTATGAAAATATGTAATTGCATAGTTTTTTAAATAAAATTTTTCTCATAAATTGTATGGCTCCATAGCTCAGCCTGGTCAGAGCACTGGACTTTTAATCCAGGTGTCGGGGGTTCAAATCCCCCTGGGGCCATTTGGTATTTGAAACACAGGGTTCACCCAGTAGGTGATCTGGTGATCTAAATCCCTCCGTGGGCCATTTTTTAAAATTCAGATTTGTCTTTCAAAAATAAGAAATTTTGACATGAACTACTTTAAAATAATAAAAAACAAAAGGTTTTTAAAGGCATTTTTGATATTTTTTATATCTAAAGGGATATTCTAAAAAGTAAAATGCATGTACTCCAACCGAAGCACGCGAAATTGAGTTTGAATGAGGCTGAAAAGGTTCTTAATAAATTTAATATAGCATTGGTACAACTGCCAAAGATTTCTAAAAAGGATCCAGCGCTCCCAGAAGGATGTGAAACTGGCGACGTTGTGAAGATTTCACGAGCTGATGAAATATATTATAGGGTTGTGATTTAGAATGGCCGAGCATATATTAATTAAGAGATTTTTGGAAAATCATTCACTTGTTGAGTCTAATATTAAATCATTTAATGACTTTATTGAAAATCGTATGCAAGAAATTGTTACTGAATTATCGGATGCTTTGTCAAATGATGATTTTGAAATTAAGTTAGGAAAGGTTAGAGTAGGCAAGCCAAACATAATTGAAGCAGATGGTTCTTCTATGCCGATTACTCCTGCAGAAATCAGATTAAGAAAATTAACTTATTCTGCTCCGATTTGGATGGAAATGACAATTAATTATGCTGGACAAGTTGAAACTGAAAATGTTCAGCTTGGACGTATTCCTATTATGGTTAAAAGTAAATTTTGCAATCTTGATGGAATGGACAAAGATGAACTGATTAAAAATTATATTGACCCTAAAGATCATGGAGGTTATTTTTTAATTAATGGTAATGAGAGAGTAATGGTTATGGCTGAAGATTTGGCTTCCAACCAGACTTTTGTTGAATGGCAGAAAATTAAAAAGCGCTTAATGCTTAGATTATTTTCTCAGAGAGGTGCTTATAAAATTCCAGTTTCTTTAATTGAAAGCCCTGAAGGGATTTTAGAAATTTCTTTTTCGCGCTTTAGAGATATTCCTGCAATTGTTTTATTAAAAGCATTGGGTCTTAGTGCCGACGCCGATATAGCTAAATTGATTGGAAAACAGACAGATAGTTTGGTCGTGAATCTTTATGAGTATGCAGATATTGCGAATGTTAACGACGCCCTGATGTGGATTGCGGAGAAAAGTTCGTTGCAGGGGACAAACAAGGAGATGCTTGATAGGGTTAAGCAGAGAACGGATTCATATTTTTTGCCACATATAGGGTTGGATAAAAATGCGAGATTAGAAAAAGCGAAGACTCTTTGCAAATTTATCAGACAATTTTATATTGCCAAAGAAAATCCCGCTATGGCTATGACTGACAAAGACCACTATGCAAACAAAAGAGTGCGTTTGTCGGGAGATTTGTTATCAGATTTGTTTAGAGTTAATATTAATATTCTTTTAAGGGAAATTCAACATACTTTGCAGAAGACTGTGAAAAGGCGAAAGTTTTACTCAATTAAAACTATTGCTAAGTCAACCTTATTTACTCATCGTGTTGAGTCTGCGATTGCAACCGGCTCGTGGATTGGTGAGAGGAAGGGAGTTACTCAAAATATGGATAAGAATAATTTATTTGCAATTATGTCTCAACTGCAAAGAGTGACTTCAAATTTGCCTGGAGAGCAAGAGAATTTTGATGCAAGAACTGTTCATCCTACACATTATGGTAGATTTTGTCCCATTGAAACCCCGGAAGGAACTGAGATCGGTTTAAGGAAAAATCTGGCTTTGTTGGCAAGAATTTCAACAAGAACTACGATGGAGCATGACGCTGTTCTAAAGGTTTTAAAAAATGCAGGAATGAATGACGAAGATGCCTTGGATGTTTTTTATAATGGTAGATTTGTTGGTACTGTTGGAAATATTGATGCCTTTGTAAAAAATGTTAGGGATGAAAGAAGAGCAGGAAATTTGCCCATAGAAATGTCTATTCGGTTTGACAAATTTTTGGACACGGTTTTTATTAGTTCTGAGATTGGCAGAGTTATTAGACCATTAATTATTGTTGAGAATAGCGAATCGAAATTGAAGAAGGAACATTTAGACTTGGTTAAAGAGGGCTCTTTGACTTGGCGTAATTTATTTGAAAAAGGAATCCTGGAATATCTTGATGCTGCGGAGGAAGATGATTGTTATGTTTGCCTTAAGGAAGATAAATTGACTGAGGAGCACACACATTTAGAGGTTGATGAGATAGATGTTTTTGGCGTTAGTGTTTCGTTGATTCCGTTTGGAAATCATGATCCTCCGGCGCGTATGGTCAAAGGTGGTTCGAGAGCGTATAGACAGGGGCTTGGTCTTTATGCTGGGAATTTTCCTGTAAGAATTGATACAGATGTTTCGTTGTTGCATTATCCGCAGAAACCTTTGGTTAGAAGTTTTACTTATGATACCTTGAATGTTCATCCTGTTGGGCAGAATGTTGTTTTGGCAGTTATGCCTTACGAGGGTTACAATATGGAAGATGCCACCGTCTTAAATAGCGGTTCTGTTGATAGAGGTTTTGCTAGAAGCTCAAGATTTAAACCTTATATTTCTGTTGAATTGAATTATGCAGGAGGTCTTCATGATGATATTTGCATTCCGGATAAAGATGTTTCTGGTTATAGACTTGAAGAAAGTTATCGATTTTTAGAGGATGATGGTATTGTTTATCCTGAGGCAGAGATGGAAGAAGGGGAAGTTATTATTGGAAAAGTTAGTCCTCCTAAGTTTCTAAGTGAGGCCCGTGAAATTTCGATTCAGACAAAAAAAGAAAATTCTGCTACGATTAAACAAGAAAAAAATGGTATTGTGGATGCTGTTTTCCTTACTCATGATAAAGAAGGTAATAGAATTGTTCAAGTTAGGATGAGGGAACTAAGAATTCCTGAAGTGGGAGATAAGTTTTCAGTGCCTCATGGGCAAAAGGGTATTGTTGGAATGGTTGCACCTGAGCAGGATATTCCATTTACAATTAGTGGTATCAAGCCAGATATTATGTTTAATCCGCATGGTATACCTTCGCGTATGACTGTTGGTTATTTAATGGACGTTCTTGGTGGAAAGGTTGCGGCTTTATCTGGTAGAGTTGTTGATGCATCGGCCTTTTCTGGAGAAACAATTGACAGTTTAGAAAATAATTTGAAGAAACTTGGGTTTAGGCAAAATGGTAAAGAAGTTATGTATAATGGTATTACGGGACAGAGAATGCCAGTTAAGATTTTTATTGGCAATATGTTTTATTTGAAATTGAAATATATGGTTGCGGACAAAATACATGCTCGAGCTACTGGTAAAATCGCGTTGTTGACGAGACAGCCAATTGAAGGTAGAAGCCGTGGTGGTGCTTTAAGACTTGGAGAGATGGAGCAGGAAGCATTAGTTGGTCATGGAGCGTCTCTTCTTCTAAAAGAGCGTTATGATTCCGATAAGGTTGTAATTAATATTTGTTCTAAATGTGGAAGTATTGTTATTGATGATCAGATTCATAATAAAAGAGTTTGTTCTCTTTGTCATTCCAATCAGATTGAGCCAATTGAAGTCTCATATGCATTTAAGTTGTTAATTGAAGAACTACAGGGGTTGCATTTATTAGCTAAATTTGGATTGAAAAATAAATACGAATAATGGTACGACCAGTAAAAAAACAAATTAGCGAAATGCAATTTCAATTACTTAGCCCTGAGCAGATTAAAAAGTTGAGTGTGGCGAAGATTGTGACGCCGGAGCTTTATGACGTCGACGGATATCCTGTTGATGGCGGATTGATGGATTTAAGACTTGGTGCTATTGATCCGGGTGTTAGATGTAGAACATGTGGTGGGCGATTGAAAGAATGTTTGGGTCATCCTGGTATAATTGAATTTGCAAGACCGGTTGTTCATATAAAATATTTGCCTATTATTGATTTGGTTTTAAGAAGTACTTGCGAGGCTTGTGGAAAAGTTTTAATTAAGGACGAAAAAGATTTATCTAAGAATTTAGTTGATAGAATTAAGAAGGCTAAAGACGGCAAAAAGTGTCCACATTGTTCAATTATACAGGAAAAAGTTAAGCTGGAAAAACCTACAACTTTTAGAAGCGGCAGGAGGAGATTGTTTCCTTCGGAGATTAGAGAAAGGTTAATCAAAGTTCCAGATGAGGATTTGAGGATTTTGGGGATTAATTCAGAGACATTAAGGCCAGAGTGGTCAATTTTAACTTCACTGCTTGTTCCTTCTGTGACTGTTCGTCCGTCGATTACTTTGGAATCTGGTGAGAGATCTGAAGATGATTTGACGCATAAGTTGTCGGATATTATTCGTTCAAACCAGAGGCTTTGGGAGAATTTGAATGCGGGTGCGCCTGAAGTTATTATTGAGGATCTTTGGGATTTGTTACAGTATCACATTACAACTTTCTTCGATAATTCGATTGCGAAAATTCCGCCTGCTCGGCATAGAAGTGGACAACCCTTGAAAACAATTAAGGAAAGGATTGAAGGCAAAGAGGGTCGGATTAGAAAGAATTTGGCCGGTAAAAGGGTCAACTATTCAGCGCGTACTGTTGTTTCGCCGGATCCTAATTTAAAATTGAATGAAGTAGGTGTCCCATATGAGGTTGCTGAAATTTTAACGGTTTCTGAAAAGGTTACATCTATTAACATTAAGAGGATGAAAAAACTGGTTGCTGCTACAAAATATCCTGCGGCAAATTATATTTTAAGACCTGATGGAAAAAGAAAAAGGATTGTTGATGATTTAAGGGAAGAGTTGATTGAGGAGATTGAACCTGGGTATACCATTGAAAGACATTTAGTTGATGGAGATATTGTTTTGTTTAATAGGCATCCTTCTTTGCATAGAGCTTCGCTAATGGCTCATTTTGTTAAGACAATTCCAGGTAGAACTTTTAGAATTCATCCTGCTTCATGTGCTCCTTATGGTGCAGATTTTGATGGGGATGAGATGAATATTCATGCACCTCAAACCGAGGAAGCGAGAGCTGAAGCAAAAATTTTATTGAATGTAAATGCTAATTTATTTTCGCCAAAGAACAATATGAATTTTCTTGGTTGTGTTAAAGATGCAGTTAGTGGTAATTTTATTTTGAATGAGAGTAATATAAGCAAAGAAGATGCTTCACAATTATTATATGAATCAGGAATAAATGTTTCTAATTTAAATAAAAATAATCTTGGTAAAGATATTTTTAATAAAGTTTTGCCTAAAGCAGTGATGGGTAAAGATTTTGATGCTAATAGTTTTAAAACTGGGAAGGGTGCAATATTAAGAGTTGCCGACAAAGAGCTTGGTCGCGAGAATGCTGTTGAACTTTTGAGGCAGGTTTTTTTACTTGGTACAACTTTTTTATCCAGAACAGGATTCACACTTTCTGCTGAAGATTTGAATGTTCCAGAATCTGTAAAAAAGAAAACAGCTAAGGTTATTGAGAATGCTGAGGAAAAAACAGCTAGGATTATTGAGAGTTATTATGATGGTAGCCTGGAGTTGTTGCCTGGGAAGAGTGCTGAGGAAACAAGGGAAAATAAAATTTTGCAGGTTTTAAATGAGACAAGGACAGATATTGGTGACGCAGTTAAGGAAGGATTCCCTAAAGATAATCTAGCTAATAAAATGATTAGTTCGGGCGCAGGAGGTAGTTTGTTGAATATTACCCAGATTGCGTGTTCGGTTGGACAGCAAGTATTGCGTGGTCGTAGAATTGATTTTGGTTATACAGGAAGGACATTGTCTTTTTTCAAGAAGGGTGATTTGTCGCCAAGGGCACGAGGATTTGTTTATAGTTCTCTGATGAAAGGATTTGAGCCTGAGGAATTTTTCTTTGGTGCAATGACTGGTAGAGACGGTTTAATGGATGTTGCGCTTAGAACTCCGAAGTCCGGTTATCTTTATAGACGATTGGCAAATGCTTTGCAGGATTTAATTATGGCTTATGACGGAACGGTTAGGGATGCGTCTAGCAATATTGTTCAGTTTGCTTACGGTCTTGATGGTATTGATATTTCGGCTAAACATTTGAATAAAAAAGTTGCGCCAGGTGAAGCTATTGGGGTTGTGACTGCTCAGTCTTTTGGTGAAGCCTCAACGCAGATGGTATTGAATGTATTTCATGCAGCTGGTGTTGCTGAGATGCAGGTTACGCAAGGTCTTCCTCGTATTATTGAAATATTAGATGCTCGTAAATTACCTAAAACACCGACCATGAAAATTTATATGGATAAAGATCATAACAATGAAAAAGATGCCAGAATTGTTGCCGAGAAAATTAGAGAAGTTAAATTAAAGGAAATTATTTCTAATATTGCGATTGACTTTGGTTCGAAAAAAATTAAAATTAGCGTAGATGCAAAGGCATTGAAGACTGCTCATATTTCTTTGGATAAAGCTATTGAGGTTCTTAGCGAGAAAGGTTTTGACGTTACGCGTGCCAGTGTTTCTTCTGGTGAGGGTATGGTTCTTGATATGTCCAAAGAGGATTTCAAAGTTATTTATAAAACTAAAGAAAAAATTAAGGAAGTTATTCTGACAGGTGTTAAGAAAATTTCGCAGGTTCTTGTTGTTAAGCGAAATAAAGACTATGTGATTTTAACTGCTGGTTCTAACTTGAAGGACATTATACCATTTAAGGGTGTAGATGCCGATAGAGTTTTTAGTAATGATGTTCATGAGACTGCGCAAGTTATTGGAATTGAAGCGGCTCGGCAGTTAGTTGTTGATGAAATTAAAAAAGTAATTAGTTCGCAGGGTCTTGCGGTTGATGCTAAGCATGCGATGTTGGTTGCAGATATGATGACGAGCACAGGAGCAGTTAAGGGTATTACTCGTATGGGAATTATTGCCGACAAGAGTTCTATTTTGGCAAGAGCTTCATTTGAAACTGCTGTTAAACAATTTGTTCAGGCTACTAAGACTGGTAAAAAAGATAGGTTGGCGTCGGTAATTGAGAATATTATTTTGAATCAGCCGGTACCTGTTGGAACTGGATTGCCTGGTCTTTTGGTTAAGGTTACTGGTTCTTTGGCGCAGAAAAAAGCTAAAGAAAGTATATCTCAAAAAAGTGGGAGTAAAAAATGAGCGTAAAGGAAATTAAGGAAGCTATGGAAAAGGGTAATGTTCTTTTTGGAATTAGGCAGGCTTTGAAGGGTGGTAAGAAAATAAAGATGGTTTTTATTGCTAAAGATGCTAGGGATGAAACGGTTGAAAAACTTGAGGCCGCTAAGGTTGAGTTTGATGTTTTGAAATCCAAAGCTGATATTGCTAAAGAACTAAATCTTGATTTTGAGTGTGAAGTTTTTTCTTTGTACCAACCCCATAAAGAGGCAAAATAAGATGTCCAGCATTATCGATATGCAATTTATGAGGTACATTAATTTGTTTGCTAAGACGACAAGGGTGCAGACGACGAAGGTTTTTGTTTATAATAATCAAATTGTGTTTGCGGTTCCGAAAGATAAAGTTTCGATTGCGATTGGGAAAGGGGCGGTTAATATTAAAAAGTTAAATGAGATTTTGCGGAGGAAAATTAAGGTGGTTGCGATTCCGGCGATTGATGATAATAAAGAGATAGAGGAATTTATTAAGAGTGTTGTTGCGCCGGTTGAGTTTAATGGTATTGAAATCAAGGAGAATTCTGTGGTTATTAATGCGGGTCGTCAGAGTAAAGCGGCTTTGATTGGGCGAAATCGTCAGAGAGAGAAAGAGTTAGCAGATGTTTTGAAGAATTTTTTTGGGATTACGAAATTTAGGATTGCGTGATTTCAGTTAGTTATATAAAAGATAAAATGATTATATATTTATGAAGAATAAGAGAGGGTGGATGTTGATTTTAGAGGCGACGATTGCGGTTTTGATTGTAAGTGGAGTTTTGATTACTGTTTATTCTCAGCAGGTAGATAGAGGGATAGACCCGGTTGATTATTATAATAGCTTGCAGGGGCAGATTTTGGCGGATGTTTCGGAGAGGAGTGATTTGAGGTTGAATGTTTTGAATGTTGAATCGGAGGATTTAGGAGATGGGAATTTTACGACTTTGAATGATTTTATAGGGGGGAAAATTCCGGAGAGTTTTGGATATTCAATTAGGGTGTGTGAGCTTGGTGATGAGGTAGATTATTGTAAGATGAGGGCGCCGATTTTTATTGCTACGATGGATAAGGATATTTATGTTGAGGAGATTGTGGTTTCTGCTGAGTTGGGCGAGGGGACTGATGCGGTGTATAGTCCTAAGAAATTGAAATTGTTTGTTTGGGAAGGAGAGGATATTGAGGTAGATTGTTTTAATGAGTGTGAAGTCGAGGAGACGATTTTTGGATGCAAGGACGAAAGTACAATTTCTAAAAGAGAATGTGGGAATTTTGATAATGACTTTTGTTTGGAGTATGCGGGTGAGGGTGAGGAATTTGAGGATTGCGAGGAGGGCAAGGAGTGTATTGAAGGTTTGGGTTTATGTGATGAGCCGCTTACTACTTTTGAGTTGACTTGTAGCAAGAGAGTAATAACTGAGACGGGATGTGTGCATAATTTTGACGATGAATGCAATGAGTGGGATGGTGGAAGTAGAACGGGGAGTTGTGGACCGTGGTATAATCGTAAAGATAGTTATCAATGTTGGAATGATGAAGAAGTCATAACAGAGTGTTCTGAGGAGCCTGTTTCTTGTCCTGAGGGAGTTGAAGTTGCGAGAAGTGGGTGCGTTATCCCTGCTGAAGAATGTGAGGATAGTTGTTCGGCTGATGTGTATAGTTGTGATGGAGATGACGCGAAGATTTTAGTGAAAGAGTGTAAGGATTTGAATGATGATGGGTGTTTGGAGCTGGATGGTGCTAAGGTGTTTAAGTCGTGTGGCACGGGTAAGATGTGTGTTGCGGGTTCGAGTGTTTGTATGGATAAAACTGCTAGTTTGAGTGCGAGTTATGTGATGGGAACTATCGCAAATACAGGAGGAGGTACTTATTATTATTATACTTCAATAATTTCTGAAAGTGCTGGAGTTGGAGTTACTATAGGTTCAAGGCAGAAGTGTTATGTTGGAACTTATACAAATAAATGTGATGCTATAAAATATAATATTGCTACAGATTATGGAACTAATTATATTTCTTCTAATGGACAAATTTCTGACCCAATTAGTTATTTTTGGACGGATGAACCAGCTTGGACAACTACAGAAACATTTTTGGGAACTGATGACAATGGAAACTCAGTTAGTGCAAGTTATAGTATAAGCATATAAAAAATTATTTTCCGCCGCCTTTATTATGAACCAAGAAAAAGTTGCCTTTGTCGTCTAATACAAAATAGTTGTGGTTGTTTTCTGTTTTTATATTAAAGACTTCAAATTCGCCTGGCATTTCCAGTTCTCTTATGTCTCCAATTGCTATATTCTCAAGAGTTTTTGGATTATGGTTGGAATCTCCCATTACCTCTTGACCTTTTCTAAGTCCGCTTACAATAGTTTGCTTATCCGCTTCTTCAAAGAAAGGATGTTCTTTTGTAACACAAACACCATTGACAGAGTAAAGTCCCTCGTCTCTTTCAACGGAATATTTTTCTCCAACTACATCTGGCACAGCAGTATTTGAGTCAAAAGAATAACTCATTACTTTGTCATTTTCCCGAATATCTCTTATGTTTTTCGAACTTCCATCTGCCATCAAAATTTTTGTTCCACCTAGGAAACATCCACCGCCACCTCCACCACCACCGGAGCTTCCGCTTGAGCCACCGCCACCGGAGACACTAACGTCTGGTGTAGAAATATAAAATGTTCCATCTTTTTTTCTTTTGATTAAAATTCCAGAATTTATACCATTAAAATACAAGTCTCCAACATCTCTTCCTTCTGGACTAATAATTTCAGATTTACGAAGAGTTCCTTGTACATCTGAAGTTTGATTATTTAGATCTTCTACTGAATTATAGAAAGATTTATCTAAAGGATGCCATGAATCATTGTTTGGGTTTTCAGATTTATCTAGACCCATTATTGCTTTTAGAGAATCTTTACTTGTTCCTGCCCAAAAATAATTAAGGCCGGTGTCTTCTTTAATTTCTTTAGGAGAATTATACATTTCACTAGGTCTTATATTTCCATATGATCCACAACCATACATACTCGCTATCATTCCTGCTCCAAGAAAGGCGCCTCCAATTGTTTTAACTAAACCCTTTGTAGTAACTTTTGTGTTCAAAATACTTCCTTTTCCTCCAGCTTTGTCATAAACATAATTTCTCATGTTATTCTGAGGAGATTAAACTA
>CAYNZD010000007.1:0-17042 GCA_964401675.1 Candidatus Woesearchaeota archaeon
GAATAAATCATTGTCCCTCCAACTTTCAAAATTTTTAAAGCTGCTTCAGCCAATTTCCTCTGCGTTCCAGCAATTTTTTTTATCATATTAGGATTCCACATCAAAAAAGTCTTCGGTGATTTTCTCAAAGTTCCCTCCCCAGAACAAGGTGCATCAACCAAAATTTTATCAAACTTAAATTGCGTCTTCTTCAAAAATTTCTCACAAAGAGCAACGCCTTCCTTCCGAGTCACAATCGTATTCATAACCCCACATCTTTCTAAATTTGAATTCAAAATTCCAACACGCCCCATATTAATTTCATTCGCAATAATAGTCCCGCCATTTTCCATCATCGCTGCAGCCTGCGTAGTCTTACTCCCCGGAGAAGCACATAAATCCAAAATAAAATCACCCGACTCAGGTTTCAATACCAACATCGGCAACATAGAAGAAATTTCCTGCACATAATAATATCCCAATAAATGCTCTTTAGTATTTCCCAACTCACCCGGCTTCAATTCCGACTCAACAACCATAACCTCAGGAAACTCCGAAAACGGCTGTTTCAATTTCCAACCATAATTCTCCAACCGACTTTTCAAATCCTTAATCGAAATCTTCAAAGTATTACACCTAAGCGAACTTGGCGTTTTGGTATAAGAAATATCAAAAAACTTTTTAGCCTCTGCCTTTCCCAAAAGAATCTCCATGCGTTTAACAAATCCCTCTTTCGGCGGAAACTTCTCTTTCAAATACTGCGAATAAGGTTTCTTTTGCATAAAAATAAATATAAAAATAGCTTTATATTATTAATTGAAAACCCCAACATCTACATTTCACCCCAATAATACTTATTAAGATAATTCATCAAAAACCTTTATGCCCAAGAAATCAACCCGCGCTGTCCATTCAATAATTATGGGACTAATCAGATTAATCCTTTTTCTGACATTTGTATATTCTCTAATGTCCGGAAGGATCCTTGTTCAAGTAGTTTCTCTCATCGCGATATTTGTCACATTTATTCCATGGTTTCTAAAAACACTATTCAACATAGAAATACCTTCATCTTTTGAAATAATTTATCTAATGTTTATATATGGAATTCTAACTATGGGAGAGCTCAGGGGTTTTTATTCCGGTATCTGGTGGAGCATACTGATGACTTTCACGGCCTCGATAGCTTTAGGTTTTATTGGATTGAGCATAGTATATGTTCTATACAAAAATAACAGAATAAACATGGCTCCAATTTTTGCATCAATTCTAATCTTTAGTTTTGCAGTTTCAATCGGGGTCCTCTGGGAAATGTTCGAATTCACATTAGACACTTTAACTCATTCGGGTCTTCAACGGGGATTAATCGACACAATGCAAGATATTTCAATAAATGTTCTCGGCGCAGTTCTTATGTCAATCGCAGGGTTTTTTCATATCAAAAAAGGAAAACAAATATTAGTCAGTACATTTCTCACAACTTTACTAGAAAAAAATCTACACTTTTTAAGTCCGAAGCCAATAATGAAAGATTCAAAAGTAAGAGTTTTAGATTTAATTCAAGCAGGCGAAACAAGCAGAATAGAATTCAAGTCGAGTTTTAGAACAAATCTTCACACAATGGAATTTGACAAAAGAATGGAACTCGGAGTTTTAAAAACAATTACGGCATTCTTGAATACAAAGGGAGGAAATTTGCTTATAGGAGTAGATGACGGAGGACAAATATTGGGAACAGAAAATGACGAATTTCAAAACGACGACAAAGTAGCACTCCATTTTACAAACTTAATAAAATCTTATATTGGCAACGAGTTTCTCCCATTTATCAAATTTGAGATAGTTCAAATAAAAGATAAAAAAATAATTTTAGTAATTTGTGGAGAAAGTCAAAAAAGAGTTTTTCTAAAGAGTGGAGGCGAAGAAGAATTTTATGTTAGAAATGGCCCCGCAAGCATCAAGCTTGAAGGTAGCTCTCTTGTTGATTATATTCAACATAAGTTCGATAATTAATCATGCCAATGCCCGCAATTTTTACACGGTTTTTTTATAAAGAATATAGGAAAAACAATATCACTAATACAACACGGAATATAAACAGCCAAGAATACCAAAATCGAAATTAGCAAAACTACCAATGCGCTTATCTCAACGCTAAAAGCTAACAAATAAAATAAACTTGCGAACACAGATAAAAATACATGAATCGGATGACTAAATTTAAACAAACCCCAATACATTCCAGCAAGCGAACCAATTAACGCAACACCGATAATCAAAAAGGGCTCTTCAATAATAGGGAGATGAAAAGATGTGTTCAAAGAAAACAAGTTTCCAGCAATCCAAGGAAATAAAATATCACTCAAACTTCCAATAAAAATTGCTCCACTAATTCCAACCAAAATTATTTTCGCGACGGATTTATTATATTTCCAATAAATTGCTGCCGTAGCCATAGCCGAAACTAAAACATGAGCAGGATGCATAATTTCAAACAACCCAGAAACAACCCCAATAAAATAATCTCGATTAATCAAATAAAAAATCGCCACAAAAATTCCAGCCAACAAACTAGCGATTAATGTAAATGGTAAATGGTGTTTCAACTCTTCTAAAATCGTGTCACCCTTTCTGAATTTCATAAGAATTAAAATAATTCATATTTTATAATACTATCCATTTAAAACAGCTTCTCCTGTTTCTCTCCGTCAATAATTGCCCGAACATCAATTCCAAATACATCAAAAATATTTTCAACTGCAGGTAAAATCTGATTTTTAAAATAATAGTCAATATCATATTTTGTCTTTTCGTCTGCTAAATAAACTCTATCTCCAATTTTCTTTCCAGAACCTTCCCCAACAAAATATTCAATTAACATTCCCGTAGAAACAGGAATCCCCTTTGCCTCCATTTTTTTCGCAGCGACGACATGCGGACCCTCAGACAAATATTCATTCAATGGCCGACGCAACTGCGTCCTAATCATCAAATCTTCTAATTCAACCTTGCGCTCCTTTAATTTCTTTACAACATCTTTCACTATTTTCAACGCCTCTTTTTCATTCCCATCTTTCAAAATTTTACCCAAAATTCGGTTTTGCAAATCCCGAGTCAATCTACACCAATCTCTTCGCACCGTTTCAAATCCGCGAATTTTAACCTTTCCTTTTTCATCGACCAAGGCATATTTCTTCTTAGCTCCAGCGGTCGCCCCCCTCTTCGCGACAAACAAACCACGAGCATAAAAATCCTCCAAGTCTAATTCCATAATTCCAGGCAATTCTTTATTAATCTTTTTTAGAAACTTTAAAACTTCGTTCTTATTTTTATCTTCTTGCAAAAAAGCAATAGAATCAGTATCTGAATAAATAATTTTATAACCAGCTTTTTCAATTTTATCAATCGCGCTTAAAATATTTTCCTTAGCTAATCTGGCCGTAGCCGCCGCCGCCTCACGGCAATAATATCTAGCTCCAAAAAATCCTTGATAACCATAAGACGCATTTGCCAAAAGTTTATACGCATTACTCCGAGCCTTCAAAATCCCAGACGGATTTTCCGCAAATTCTTTCTTATGAATTTTTCTTTTTTCAATAATCTCATTTAACATAATAGGAAAAAATCCCTGCTTCTTAGAGAATTCCTCGCCTTCGATAAAAGTTGCCTTAGACAAATTATACGAAACAATTACCGATGCATACATAGATGTAAAATCAAACATTACCAAATTTTCATACAGTCCAGGCACAGGCTCAAAAACAAAAGCTCCCTCATATTTTCCCATTGTCCGCCTCTTTCCTATTTCATCATGTCCCGGTCTCTTTTCCGCAATCTCATTAAATTTATCTAAATTATGCAAGATATAATTCTCAACATGTGTCGCCATTCTATCTCGGGCCACATCAAACAAAGGCTCTTTTACAATCCGAGTAAACTCTAAAATATCTGGCCAAATTTTTTCAGCCAAATTATAAGTCACCACAGAGTCCTGCAAATTATAAGAAAAAAAATCGCACCAATCAGAGTCTTGCATATTTCCCAATTTTTTAAAATCAAAATCTTCTTTTTCTTCTCCAATTAATTCTTTCGCAACTTCATTCAAAGACAAGGTTTCGCTTTGCAAATATTGTGAAAAAACAGAATCAACAAATCGATACAAATCTACATGAACAATTCCAGCAATCTTTCCTGATGGAATTCTGCCTCTGCTAAAAATCGGACCTCGACCATCGATACCCAAATTTAACTTAACGCCATTTTTTTCCGCTCGCACTTTCAAATACGGCAAATCAAATCCATCCGAAAAATATCCAGTCAAAACATCCGGCGCGTAATCATTAACATATTTAACAAACTTTTCAAGCATGTCTGCCTCGTCTTTACAAAATTCAACATAGCTCTCCGCGCTCTTGCATTTTTTCCAGCTCAAAACCTTTTTAATTCCCTCGCCATAAAGCGACACCATAAAAATTTCACCCTTCCCAATTTCTCTTTCGCTTGTCTCGATATCATAAGCCAAAATCTTCGGAGTAAATTTTTTGTCATCTTTTAGCACCTCAATTTTATCAGCAAAAACACAAACATCAACATCCAATTTTTCAATCCCAGAACCTCCAACTTCCGATTCACTGATACTGCTTCCTTCTACCTCGTGCCATTCCAGCGGCTCAATTCCCTTTTCTTTAATATATTTTGTAATCAAGGGAAGGTCATATTCTCGACGCTTTTCAATCCCATCAAGGTCTCCAATCGCTGATGCAACATCATGCGCATCCTTGTGATTTGTTACAAAAACCCGAATAGCTTTAACATCTTCTCCTAAATATTTCTTATTCAAAATTTCTGTCCGCACAACCTTTGTCGTTCTAGACGCTTTTTCAACCTCAATTTTCTCAATCTTTTTTACAATCGCCTCAACTTTCGATCCTTTTTTCAAGATAACCCAAAAATTCGGTTCATAAGAATCAACCACGCAAATCTTCGCCCCTTTTTCATTTCTTCCAATTAATTTTACATAATTTCGCCCATTAAAATCAAAATAATCATAATCGATAGGCATAAACTCAAATTTCATACAATTAATAATGAGGCCAACTTTATATGTTTTCCTCACTATGGCAAGATTTAAATACTATTATATAGTAACAACTATATGAAATTAGATGAGTTGGCAAAAAAAATAGAAGCAGATTTAATTACTGCAGATGGAATAAAAGGAAACATATCATATACTGGAAAAACCCCAGGAACAGATGGTAGTCAAAAATTAAATTTTTTCTATAAATTTCCTCAAGGGGAAGCAAGAGAGTTTGTATCGTATGATCATGGAGATACAGAAATAGATAACGACGAACAGAATAGAATGACAATATCAAAAAATATTTTATTTTATTACCTAAAAAAGGGCCCTTATGAAATTAATTTTTTAAAAAAATCAGAAAATGAAGCAAATATAGAGATATGCCGTAATATTAAAAAAATCAGACCATTGGCCGAAAGAAATAGTTACTCAGGTTCTTATGTCGCTAGACTGGCACATGATCTTAAAAAAAAGAAAACACCTTTAAGTAAAATACCAGACAATTTAACTTTCTATCTTGAATGTGAAAGACGAGGACTTTCTCCAGAAGAATCCAGGGATCCTTATCGTTATGACATAGGCAGAGCGGAATGGCTAAAACAAAATTAACATTTCCGAAGACTATTTATATTTACAATTCCTAAATATAACATGGGCGTACAAATATCAGAAATAATTCCGAGAAAAGAAATAGAACTTTCAGGCCTAAAAGGAAAAGTCGTAGCAATAGATGCATTTAATGCACTTTATCAATTTCTAACAACAATTCGGCAGCCTGATGGCACATCTTTGATGGATAAAAATGGAAACATTACATCACATCTTTCAGGACTATTCTATCGAAATATTAATTTGCTCCAAGCAGGCATAAAACCAGTTTATGTTTTTGATGGCATACCCCCCGAATTGAAACAACTTGAAATTGAAAAACGAAAAGAAGCAAAACAAATAGCTGAGCAAAGATATAAAGAAGCAAAAGACAAGGAAGACATTAAGGAAATGAAAAAATACGGCGGACGATTTGTAAAAATAACAGACGAAATAATTGAACAATCAAAAAATCTCTTGGAAGCATTGGGCATTCCAGTTGTGCAAGCTTCTGGAGAAGGAGAAGCGGAAGCGGCAATTTTAGCTCGAACGAATAAAGTTTGGGCAGTGGCATCTCAAGATTATGATACTTTACTTTACGGGGCCCCATATCTTATTCGAAATCTAACATCAGCAAGACAACGAAAAACCTCATCAGGATTATACATGGATATTAAACCAGAGTTAATTGAATTTCAGCGAGTCATAACTAAACTTGATATAGATAAAGACCAATTAATCTGCTTAGCAATTCTTGTTGGAACTGATTATAATCCCGGTGGCATTTTTGGACTTGGGCAAAAAAGGGCTCTAGAAATTGTTCAAAAATACAAATATCCAGTTGAAATTTTCAGACAGGTGCAACAGAAATTTAACTTTATTTTTGATTGGCAGGAAGTTTTCAAGCAATTCCATGAATATGAATCATCTTATATGGAAGACATAGAATTTAATGAAGTAGACGAGACAAAAGTAAAAAAAATATTGCTATCTCACGATTTCTCTGAAAATAGAATTGATTCAGGATTGCAAAAACTTCGAGCGATAACAGAGTTAAAAAAACAAAAAGGATTAGGCGATTTCTTTTAACCCCTTATAATTATATAAGCAATATATAAAATATAGAACAAAACAAACGCAGCTCCTTCTTTTTTACTCAGCCCATGCTTCTTCCCTACAAACATAAAAATAAATAATAGCAATGTAGCTAAAAACATTATTCCAATATCAAATCCAATAAATTCTGGAATTTGTAGCGGTGCGACAAATGGAACAATTCCAAGCACCCAAAGAACATTAAAAATATTGCTTCCAATAATGTTCCCCACTGCCAAATCAACATTTTTCTTCATAACGGCCATAATAGAAACGACTAACTCGGGCAAAGAAGTTCCAATCGCGATTATCGTCGCCGAAATTAAAAATTCACTCAGTCCAAACTGCCCAGCAATAAACACTGCTCCATCAACAACCCATTTCCCTCCAAAATAAATTCCAATAAGCCCAATAGCCAACTTCAAAATAATTCTTGAATTTGGTTCATTCGAACCTTCAACAAAACCAATATGTTTTCTATCTTTCGATGCTATCTGGAAAATATAATAAAGAAAAATTGCAAACATCGCCAATAAAATTAAACCATCGTTCCAACTGAATAAATTATTCCCATTAAAAAAAATCTTTCCCGTAAGAATAAATAGCACAAATGCCGAAAGCAAAGCAAACGGAATTTGTTTCCAAATTGTTTCAGATTTAATTTTAATATTTCCAGCCATGGCGGCAATTCCCAAAATTAGAAGAATATTAGAGATATTACTTCCGATAATATTTCCAAATGCAATTTCAGGAGCGCCATTAATAGCAGCAAACAAGTTTACAATAAGTTCGGGCAACGAAGTCCCAAAGCCGACAACAGTCAGACCAATTATTAAACTAGAAACCCCAAGTTTTTTAGCCAAAGAAGATGAACCATCAATAATCCAGCCTGCACTTTTTACCAAGAAATAAATTCCTACAACAAAAAGAATATACGCCATCACCATCTATAAAACAAAATTAAAGAATATATAAAACTTGTTAAAAATTAATTTTTCCAACCTTTTTCAGTAAGCCACGCATCCACACGAAGAATTTTTCTATCTCTTTCTGTTTGGTCTGCTGCCGCTTTTTCTTTAGCTTCTTTGACGCGAAGTCCTAAATATTTCATAATAGTTAAATAGAAAACTCCGAAGAAAACTCCGAAGACCAAAGTCATAGCTCCGATATACCACTGCGTTACTAGGCTATTAATTAAAATTACGAAATCCTTACCAAATCCTTGCATTGCCAAAGTAGCGATAATTCCTGCGCCAACTAAAGAGCCAAACAAATTAAAATTAAGTATCTCACTAATCGGCATAACAATTAATTCAATTAATAAAATCCACAGAACAAACGAAAAAATAAAAACCCATGATAATGATAATTCAACTCCCCAAAGCACTTTCGTAATCGGTCCGACATATTTATTTATCTTTTCAATTCTTTCGTCGGCTTTAGTTCTGAATGGCTTAAATTTATCGTAATCTATTCCGCCAGTAGTCTCATCAATTGGCAACTTTTCAGCAAGTTTTAATATTTCTTCAGCATCCTTATCAATATCGGGAATCTGTTCCTCTTGTGCCACGACAAAACTAAACAAAACTAAAAACAACAATGCGCTAATTACAACTCTTTTCATAATTTAAAATAGAATAGGATGTTTAAAAAAGTTTAGGGTGATATAGGTATATCGGTTTCTGCAGTAAGATTTGCATCACTGATAGTTCTCGCTGCCTTTCTCTTTTCAACTTTTCCCATTCCTTTTTCAATGAGACCTTCAATTTCCCCTTTGAAAAGCAGATTTCTAATAGCTCCCATTCCAAAAAATAAAAATAAACCAACAACAAAAGCAACCATATATGGAAGTGAGTCAGTTGTAAACCATCCGCCATTAATTGCAATTTTATAAGTGTACATGGCAAAATAATATCCAGTATAAAATAACCAAGTTACTCGTGCAATAAGCTTATTTTCTACTTTAAGACTAAAAACCAAAATAATGAGAAATGGAATAACTGTCAATATTGTAGCACCCATAGCACCATATTGGACCCTAATAGCTTCTAAAAAACCACTAGGTAATCCTAATAATGCTAAAGCTGTAATTGCACCAGTAATACCTCGAATAACCCAAGGACCACTAGATTTAAACATAGTATTAATAATGGAATAAATAATCATTCCTAAAAGAATAGCAAAAAAAACTCGAGATAACATTTCCGTTTCTCCAAATAATGGCTTAAGCAAAGTTCCAAAGAATCCACCGAATCCTGTAATTATAGATTCTGCAGCTTCACTGGCATCAGAGCCCAAATTTTGTCCCAAAACTCCAGCCATCATAGAAATCATAAACAATCCCAAAATTCCTAAAACTAAAAATCGCTTCACATTCTTTTCAACCATAGCAAACTAACAACATTACTCTTTATAAATATTATTATAACAACTCTTTTAAACTTCAAACCTTTAATTTTAGCATGAAAACAAAAGTGAATATATTATCTCTACTGACAATATTTCTTTCGTCGCTGGTAACGGCCGGACCAGTTGAGGGCCTTGAACAACTTTCAAAGGGATTAATAGAAGTAATCACTATCTTAATAAGATTTGTAAGCGATGCAATACTTAATATAAATTCTTTCGATGAACTTCTCTTTGCAAAAATACTTTTATTTACTATAATCATTTTAGTAGTCTACACGGTAATAAAAGAAAATACTATATTCGGCGGGAAAAAAAATAAGCCGATCCAATGGATAATTTCAAGCGCAGTTTCTATTTTAGCAATAAGATATCTTCCTGACAATTTTGTTCAAGCAATATTATTACAATATGGAACTTTTGCGATTGCGATAACAGTGTTTTTACCATTAATGATATATTTCTTTTTTATTCATCAATCCAACATAGGGCAATTTGGAAGAAGAGCGGGCTGGATGCTTTTTGCAATAATTTTCTTTATGATGTGGTCATTCAGGGACGATCTTGGTAATGCAAATTGGATTTATTGGTTAGGAACTTTATTTATAATTATGGCACTTTTATTCGATAAAAGCATTCATAGATATTTTGGATTCTCACCTATTAGAAAAGCAGAAACAAAAGCAAAACTCAAAATAAGAGTTAACGCACAAAGAAATTTAAAAGAATTAAGAGAAAATAAAGGATATATGACAGATAAAGAATTTAATGAATCCAAAGATCATTACGAAAAAATAATCAAAGATAACATTTAGTCTTTCCGATATCCAACCACTTTTCGCTTTTTCCCGACGCCTTCATAAATTGGAATTTCTTCCTCTCCGTCTTTTACTTTCTTTCTTCCCTTCCCTTTCTCGGCAGTTAAAGAAATCACAACTCCGACAATGATAGCAATAATCCCAGCTCCAGCAACAATATAATTCCCTGCAAAACCTTTCAATAATTCCAACTCTAAATCAATAATCCCAAATCCCAAAGCCATTACAGCAATTCCAGCAATAGACACAGCATATCCCACCACTTTTTTCATAAAATAACTAGCAGATAATTCTTTATAAGTTTTCCGCAGAGAACTTATTCGTGAAACATTTTTAATATTATTATATATATTCCTTATCCACAAATATTATAAACAACGAAATCTTAAACTAGTATGAATAAATTCGTTGAAATACTAATCGGACTAGTTTTTTTGATAGTTCCAATATATCTCTGGATAATAGGTTATGCAGGATTCGGAACGTCGGCACTAGTTGTTTTAAAGGGCGGCCTCATTTGGGCAGCATTAGGAATTGGCGCAATATTCATCATGATTGGAATAATGGATCTTAAAGATTAGCACAATAATCCCTATAAATCCAAATTCTCTAATCGTGCATGGATGTATTGTGTATCAAGTGTAAAGGCAAAGGACTTTGCGGAAAACCTTGCAGAATTTTAAATAAGTTCATAAATAACGCTCCAAAACTAAAACTTCACTTCTCGGGAAAATCTGCACCAGAACTTTTCGTCGGCAGAATTGGCTATCCTTACATAAACTCTGGAATACTAGCCCCTTCTGAAAACGATAACATTTCAAATTTTGCAACAGCCGAAGAATGGTCGGCAAATAATTTTTCAGTCGAAAACATTCTAAGATTGAGAGGACAACTTATTTACGGCAAATCAAAAATGAATATCAAAGCCGAATCGAAATTAAAACAAGTTACTCAGGAACTTGCTTTATCCTCAAAGCCAGTCTCAACGGAATTTTTTCTCAAGAAAAAACCGACGATGGAATTCACCCCAGATTCAATTTTCCGACCAATGACAAATCCAGCCCCATTAAAAAAAGCGATTCTTGAAGAGAGTCCAAAGGTCTCAAAAAAAGTTGACTATTTAACTTCCGACTACGACGTTAAAGCAACAACTGCACTCAGAGAACTTTACAAATCAAACATTAGAATAGACCATCTTCAAAAATTATTATCAGTCGGACTTCTCGGAACAAAGATAAAAAGAAAAATGGTTCCAACTCGATGGAGCATTACAGCCACCGACGACACAATTTCAAAACAACAACTTGAAAAAATAAGATATTATTCAGAAATCGACCAAATAACTTTATTCTCAGGAAACTTCGTCGGCAATTACATCGAAGCCCTTCTTCTTCCGGGATACTTTTCATTCGAAGCTCTTGAAGCATGGATAGAGGGAAATGTATATTCCGAGAAGACACAAATTACTCAAGATTACGAAGGATTCAATGGCAGAAAAAAATATGCATTTGAAGTTGCCGGCGGTTATTACGCAATGCGCCTTCCTTTGACAGAACATTTAACAAAAATACAGCGTCAGGCCACCGTTTTCATATTTAGAGAAATTCGCCCGGAATATTATGCTCCGCTTGGAGTTGGCATCGTTAGAGAAACGACAAGGCGAACATTCGCCAATCAACCAAAATATTTTGACACCATAGAAGACGCGCTAAAAGATATTCAAACAAGAGCAATTCTCCCAATGGAACAAATCAGAGAAAAATCTTGGGTTCTAAAAAATTATGGGAAACAAAAATCACTCGCACAATTTTTCTAACTCATCACTCCAATCAAGACACCTTCAATAATTCCAGCAATCAATAGCAATGGAAACACAACAAAAATAAAAAATCTAAAACTTTCTTTGATATTATATTTCAATTTTTTCTTAATATCAGGCATAAATAAACTAGTTCCAATTTTCATTCCAATTCCAATTGAAAAAATTATAGCAGGCAACTCAAAAATCCCATGAGGTAACAATTGCCACATTACTAGCAATCCCTCTTGAGCGGCTGCCTCTCTTGCAACGAATCCTAGCAGATAACCATTCGCGATATCCATTATTAATGGAACAATTCCAAATCCAATCCCCAAAATAATTACCATAAAACTTGCCTTTAAATTATTTAAAAAAATAAACCCAATTAATTCAATAATATTTTTACCTTCGAGCATTTCAATCATTTCCGCGATAAAACTAAAAATCTCTTCTCTAAAAAACATTGGGTAAACAAATCCTAGCAAAAACATAAACGCAAAAACTCCAATCGCAAAAACAAAATACCACCTACTTTCGTTCAGAAATTTCCAACACAATGAATAATTTTTTGAAAAGAATTCCGACAGTTTTTTCTGATGTTTTTTATTTTTAAGTTTTAACCTCTTCATTTCGCAAAATATTTACTAATCATTTTAGTTTTTCTCGGATATTTTCTTCGGAGATAAAATCCATAGCCAAGTCCAACAATTAGTCCACCAAGATGCGCAGTGTTTCCAATTGGCAACCCCATTCCAAGTGAAAGTGCCCAAAGTCCGAACATCAAGAATCCCATAGCAGCCCACATTGGCATTGGAATTATAAAGAATACTAAGACAGGAAGTCGCGGAGTTAAAACTGCCAATAATCCACCGAGAGCAAAAATAGCACCACTCGCACCGACAGCATAGACGTTCAAATCAATCCCAGTTAATAATGCAATTAAAACAAAAAATAAACTAGCGAAAAGTCCACCTATAAAATACAAATTAATAAAGCGCTTCTTGCCAATTAATTTTTCAACAAAATTTCCAATAAACATTAAAGAAATCATATTTACAAATAGATGTCCAAATCCGGCGTGCATAAACATGCTTGTAATAAAAGTCCAAAGAGCTTGTCCTGCAATAATCGTAGAAGGCGTTAAGGCTATAAATTTACACAAAGTCTGATTGCAATCAGGATTACTTAATGCTCCCAAAGCAATAGCTACAATAAACATAATCACATTGGCAAAAATTATAATACTTGTATAAGAAAAATTCGATTTAGGAAAAATATTTTTAACATAATTTTTTTTCGAAACTTCACTTGCTCTACTAAATTTTTTTTCAAACCACGCGTCCATGTTACAAATCCTAAATATTATTTCTTTCCAGAAAATTTCCGTTTTAATTTACTAACTAAATTTTTCTTCTTTACAACAAATTTTTTCTTTACAATCTTCTTTTTAACCACGACTATTTTCTTCTTGACTTTCTTCACAATCTTCTTCACAACAGGTTTTTTCTTCACAATCTTCTTCACAATCTTCTTCACAACAGGTTTCTTTTTCACAACATTCTTTTTATCTTCTACTTTCTTTTTAGCCATTGCTCTAACCACTTTCATTAATGCTTTCCTTTTAACCTCTTCTTTTTCTAATTTTTTATTTTCTCTATCTCTTTTTTTACCCTTCTTTTTTCTAATAAGTTCAAGTTCGTTTTGAATCAAAACAAGATTTTTTTCTATTCGAGTAATTCGTGCCTTTGTATCCCTAATCGGTCCACCATTATCAGACAACTCATAAACCTCAGCGCATTCTTCGCAACTAAATCCATGCTCCAATGCTTTCTCTTCGGTAACTTCAA
The DNA here is from genome assembly GCA_964401675.1 of Candidatus Woesearchaeota archaeon. Classification (GTDB taxonomy): domain Archaea; phylum Nanobdellota; class Nanobdellia; order Pacearchaeales; family GW2011-AR1; genus JAGVXH01. The sequence goes on from CAYNZD010000007.1 coordinate 13,618, forward strand.
TTGCACAAGGCTTACAAATATAAAATCTTTTTGTTTCTCTACTTTCTAAAACATGACCCAAATCGCCAATTTTTTTAATCAACGACAATTCTAATTTTACCAAACATTTTTCTATTTTCAGCGTCCAATAATAAATATACCAGCCCTTTCTTTTATCCTTTTTCCTAATAAACGAAACCAACCCGTCGGCAGATAATTTATACAAAATATTTCTAACCTGATTAATTGTTAGCTCCATTTTTTTTGCAATCAAAAATTCATTAACATCCTTTTTCCCAAACAAAATATCAACGATACGCCCCGTGTTTTCACCAGCCATTTCTTCAACGAGATTATGTAGAAGTTTAACTTGCATACACCATAAAATAAATTTTTGTTTATATACCTTTCTCTAGTCACAAAAATAAGTAAAATATAATATAATTTATTAAGTTTTAAAAATTTCCTATTTGTGCCATACGTATTTTATATCTAAAAAATATAAGTTTTAGAATGATAGTTATTCATGAGGTGTTATCATTCCAAAATTACTATAAACCTATAAAAAAGAAATTAACATACTTTATGCTATGGGATTATTTAGTAAAAAAGATGAAGTGCCAAAAATTCTGTCGACACCAACGTTACCAGAGCTTCCGAAGCCAGAACAATTAGAAAAAAAAGATTTGCCGGGGTTGCCTTCATTCCCAACAACTCCTAATAATGAAAATTTTAATCGAGAAATGGTAAAATCAGCTGTGAGTGATATGCCATCCCCTGGAGAAGATGAGGTGAATATGGGAGACCAGGAAAGTCTCCATATTAGAGAAGAGCCAGAAGAGGAACATATAATTCCTCCGAGGCCTTCTGCGGAAAGCCCAATACCAGAACCACCAACGATACCGTCGATTACAGACGCTCCAAGAAAAACATTAGAGCTTACAGCCTCAATGGGAGGAAAACCGGTGACAAAACAAGCCGAACCAATTTTTGTTAGAATAGACAAGTTTCAGTCCTCACAAAAAAACTTTGAAGACATAAAAAATAAAGTCAAAGAAATTGAATTAGTCCTCAAGAAGATAAAAGATGTAAAGTCTCATGAAGAGATTGAATTAAAAGGTTGGACTGAAGATATCGAAAAAATCAAGTCTCGATTAACCGAAATCGACGACAATATCTTTAACCAAATTTGATTATGGCTACTAAAGAAGAGCTTTATGTTCGGATTTCCCAGAATGATTATCGAATAAATAAATCAAATGTTTTAACGAGTCAAGCAGATTTTCTTATAATTTTGAAAAGACTTTACAAATTGAAAGTTCTTGCTAGGCAAAAAGAGGACTACAAAAAAAAGCTACATAAATTATTTGCATCAATTCTTTCTGACATAGATTCAATTCAGAATAAAATGCCAACATCAAAAGTTCCGAAAACTGTTCAGAAAGAAGAAGTAGAAAAAGTTACAGCCAAAAGAGATTTTTCGAAATACAAAGATATTGAAGAAGAGCTTAAATTAGTTCAACAAAAACTTAGAGAACTAAATTCTTAATTGCCTATTAGGCAAACCTGAATTTTTAAAAACCCCAATTCTTTAGTATAACAATGGATAGAAAAGAACTAATAAAAAAATACATTGAATTTTTTAAATCACAAGATCATGTTCAAATTAAAAATTCGTCTTTAATTCCAGAAAATGATCCAACAACATTATTTATTGGTTCGGGCATGGAAACCATTGTGCCCTTTCTTTTAGGAGAAAAGCATCCACAGGGGAAAAGGCTAACAAATGTTCAAAGATGTATCAGAACGGGTGATATTGAAGAAGTGGGAGACGCGTGCCATCATACATTATTTGAAATGTTAGGAAATTGGTCCCTTGGAGACTATTGGAAAAAAGAAGCAATTGAAATGTCTTTTGAATTCGCAACGAAAATATTAAAATTTTCTAAAGAAAGAATAGGCGTAACGGTTTTTGCTGGAAATGAAAATGCACCAAGAGATAATGAATCAGCAGAAATTTGGGAATCATTGGGAATATCCAAAGAAAGAATTGTATTTCTTGAAGATAATTGGTGGGGCCCAGTAGGAGAAACAGGACCATGTGGACCAGATACAGAATTATTTTATTGGATGCCAAATGACAAACCTGTTCCAAAAACATTTGATCCAAATGATGAAGAAAACTGGGTAGAAATTTGGAACGATGTTTTAATGCAATACAACAAAAATAAAAAAGGAAAATATATTGAAGCTTCTCAGAAAAATATAGATAACGGAAGAGGTCTTGAAAGAGTCCTTTCTGTAGTAAATAGGGTAGACGATAATTATCTAACAGAAATTTGGCAACCAATAATAAAAAAAATTGAAATAATGTCAAAGCATAAATATAATGAAAGCGAAGAAGTAAAAAAAGCAATGAGAATTATAGCCGACCACATCAAAGCCGCAGTTTTCATAATAAATGATGGCATTGTGCCAGGAAATTCCGAGCAAGGCTACGTTCTAAGAAGATTAATCCGTAGAGCAATTCGCTATGGAAGAATTTTAGGTATAGAAAAATTTACACCACAAATAGCAGACGCAGTTTATCCAATTTACGAAGACTACAAATTAGATGCAGAAAAAATTAATTTAGAACTAGCTTCCGAAGAAGAAAGATTCTTAAAAACTTTAGAGCAAGGTCTTCGAGTTTTAGAAAAAATAGCAGGCCATTCCGATGGCATATCAGGAAAAAACGCATTTCTTCTTTACCAATCCTATGGCTTTCCAATAGAGATGACAGAAGAATTAGCACTAGAAAGAAATTTAAAATTAGATAAAAAAGGTTTTAAAAAAGAATTAGCAAAACACCAAGAATTATCCAGAACAGCATCTGCAGGAAAATTCAAATCTGGATTAGCAGATAATTCCGAGCAAACAACAAGGCTTCACACGGCATGTCACTTGCTAAATCAGGCGCTAAGAGAAATCCTCAAGGATGAAAACATTTCCCAAAAAGGCTCGAACATTAATTCAGAAAGATTGCGATTTGATTTTGGTTTTGATAGAAAATTAACAAGTGAAGAGAAAAAAGCGATTGAAGATTTGGTTAATAAAAAAATAAAAGAAAAAATTCCAGTAGAGATGAAAGAAATGGAATTAGAAAAAGCAAAATCCATTGGAGCTCACGGGGTTTTTGATTCAAAATATGACAACAAGGTAAAAGTTTATACGATTGGAAATTTTTCAAAAGAGATATGTGCTGGCCCACATGTAAAAAATATTTCCGAATTAGGAACTTTCAAAATCAAAAAAGAAGAATCAAGTTCGTCAGGCGTTAGAAGGATTAGAGCAGTTTTGGAATAACTATTTTTTCCTAATCTTTTTTTCAATCTTCTCAAGTTTTTCTAGAATTAGAGCAGTTTTGGAATAACTATTTTTTCCTAATCTTTTTTTCAATCTTCTCA
>CAYNZD010000007.1:17142-18951 GCA_964401675.1 Candidatus Woesearchaeota archaeon
ATTAGAGCAGTTTTGGAATAACTATTTTTTCCTAATCTTTTTTTCAATCTTCTCAAGTTTTTCTAGAATTTTTCCAATCTCCCTCTCTGCTTTTCTATTAACCTTATAATCATATTCTATTTTTGCTCTGTCTTTTTGCGATTGCCTATTTTGACTCATTAAAATTATAGGAGCCTGAATCGCCGCCAAACAAGATAATACTAGATTTAATAAAATAAAAGGATAAGGGTCCCAACTATTAATCCAAGCGTAAACATTTGTCGCCATCCAAAATGCAAGAAAAATAAAAAATGAAATAATAAATACCCAACTTCCTGCCCATTTTGCCAAACTGTCCGCAGCTCTTTGCCCCAGGGATCTTTGTCCATGAATTGCATGAAAAATAAGACCATCCTTTTTTTTATCATCACCTTTCATAATTTATCAATACAAAAACCCTTTATATAACTAGCGAAAACAAAGACCACATAAATTTTTAAACCAATTTATTTTTTACTATTAAGGTGATCAGCTACCGGACTGTTTCTGGCAAATTAAAATGGATATTAGAACAAGAGAATTAGCAAAATTAGTAGTTGACTATGCTTTGAAAGTTAAACCAAATGAAAATGTAATTTTATCAGGCGGAACTGAAGCCCAAGAATTTTTAATCGCACTTTACAAAGAAGTTATTCTTCGGGGAGCGCATCCAGATTTACGAGTTTCTATTAGAGAAATAGAGTCGTTCTTTTTCAAACACGCCCAAAAACATCAAATAGAAAAATTTCCAGAAGTATTTGATTATCAAGTTAAAAAAGCACAAAAATATGTAGCAGTTTTAACTCAAACAAATACCCGAGCACTTTCGGATTGTGATCCAAAAAAAATCGCAGCAAGACAAAAAATTACAAGTCCAATAACAACCTACATTTGCAACGGTAAACCAAATATTAAAAGAAGCTCGGTTGGCTTTCCTTGCCCAGCTTTAGCTCAAGAAGCAGAAATGAGTTTTACTGATTATGAGAATTTTGTTTATGGAGCATGTCTTCAAGACTGGAAAAAAGTTGGAGAAAACATGAATAAAATTTTAAAGATATTTCAAAAAGGAAAATCTGTCCACTTAATTGGAGAAGGAGTGGATTTAAAATTTGATATCCATGGAAATTTAGCAAAGTCAGATTTAGATGGTGATAATATTCCTATGGGAGAAGTTTTTATGGCGCCCTTCAGGGAATCATTAAATGGTTGGATAAAATTTGACTATCCCGCAATAGAAGCTTCGAAAGAAGTCACAGATATTTTTTTGAGATTTAAAGACGGAAAAGTAATTGAATCAACCGCATCAAAAAATGAAGACTTCTTAAAAGAAATGTTAAACGCTGACGAAAATGCATCTTATGTTGGAGAATTTGGAATAGGACTAAATTCAAAAGTAACAAGATTCACAAAAAATCTTATATTCGACGAGAAAATGGGTGGGACAATTCATCTTGCTCTAGGTGCAGCTTACAAAGATAACGGCGGTGGGAACGATTCCGTAATTCACTGGGACATTGTCAAGGATATGAAAAAAGCAAAAATAATTCTTGACGGAGAAGTCGTCCAAGAAAACGCTATCTGGAAAATATAAACATTAATCTTTTAAACTAAATCAGTTCTATATCTTTATGCTCGCATAGTCTAGTGGCCAAGGATGCCGCCCTCTCAAGAGGTGGAAAGTCCTCGTCGATGAGACAACGACTTTATGTTCTCTTGAACAAACCACCGAAATCTCTTTGAGATTTCATTGGAGAACGGCGGTGACCCGGGTTCAAATCCCGGTGCGAGCGT
>CAYNZD010000008.1:0-13557 GCA_964401675.1 Candidatus Woesearchaeota archaeon
GTCATATAAAAATTGGATCATCCCCTCTTTATTTGCTACAAGGACAAGAGGAAAAGCTTGAAGAATGTACTGACAATTTAAAACCGATAGAGAAAAGCACATTTTTAAAATTAAAAGAAAATAAATTAATAGTCGACGAAAAAGAAGAACCCGCAATTCGAGTCGCTCTACGAAACATTAAAGATTTTGCTATCCCATTTAAATTTCAAGAAAAAATAATGTGGAAATATGCTTTCACTCCCAATAAAGAAATTGAAAAATTATTATACCCTCCCAAAAAAGAGCCCAAACAGGAAATAGAAAAAAACAATCCAATAATTAAAGAATCTGAAATAGAAACAAAAACTCCAATTGCAAAAGATAACCCGAAGGACATCCCAAAGGGATGGGAGATAAAAAAAGATGAGATAAAAAAAATAGAAAACATTTTTACATCGCCAGAAGTAGACGAAAAAAAAGAAGAACCAGAATTCTTAATTGAAACAAAAAAATTTCTGAAACAAAAAAACATCGAATTTCTTGAAGAAGTTAGAACAGAGAAAAAAGAGATTATGGCAATAATAAATATAACATCTCAATTAGGTAATATAAATTTCCTCCTAGTCGCAAAAAATAAAAAAACTATCACAAAAGATGAAATAAAAGCTGCAATTCAAATCGCAACAAAAAATAATATGCCCTGCCTTTTGATAACTCGGAAAGCTCCACTTAAGTCTCTTCAGAAACTTATAGATGGAAATCATTTGATTAAAATAGAAATTATGAAATAATATGCAGGCGAAATACTTATAAATCAATTTTCTCATCCATAAAGATGGGAAGAATCAAATCTACTTTAATCAAAAGAACATCAAGGCAATTAATTGAGAATTCGGATGAATCTTTCGGAAAAACATTTGAAGAAAATAAAAAGGCAATTAAGAATACTCTACCAAGTAAAAAAATGCGAAATAAGATTGCAGGATATATTGCACGAATTAAAACAAACAGAAAAACAATCATTGACGACATAGAACAACAAGATGACAGCAGAAACAAAAAAATCTAAAGAGAATTCCGTTTTTATTGGAGGAAAGCCATTCATAAATTATGTAACTGGGGTGGTTATGCAGTTCAGCAGCGGAGCCAAGGAAGTAATAATCAAAGCTAGAGGAAAATTTATTTCCAAGAGTGTTGATGTGGCCGAAGTAGCAAGAAGAAAATTTTTAGATGATAAGAATGTTTCGACAAAAAATATCTCAATTGGAAGTGAAGAATTTGAAAACAAAGAAGGGAAATTGGTTAATGTTTCCACTATTGAAATAACTTTAGAAAGAGAGTAATTATTTAGACTTCTTTTTTGGCTTAAGTAAAATATTCAATTTTTTATCTATAGAATTGACCTTTTTCTCGATCTCTTTAATCCTTTTCTTATTTCGCAAATTAATAAAACCCATGGTAACGATGTAGGAAACATAAACAATAACTGCGATTCCTACCGCTTTCAAAATAACCACAAGCCCTTCAATTTTCTCCGCAACATCTATCGGCAATATTGAAACAAATTCTGTTAAGTTTAACGCTAGCTCTCCAATAACCATATAGTATAATAGAAGATATACTTTATAAGCCTAATGACAAATATTAATATAAAATGGCTCTGGGGAGTGCTGACCTCCCGGCCTCCGCCTCATGAGAGCGGCGCTCTACCGCTGAGCTACAGAGCCATTAATATAATCATTAATTTTAATTTAAAAGACTTACTATACGCTTTTTTACTATAAAATTCCCTTAACCCAATCCATAAAATTATCCCACCAACTTTTTTCTTCAAAAAAAACTCGCTTGTATTTATCACTACATTCTTCACAGCTCCCTCCACAATCAACCCCTTCCTCATCTCCATTCATTTCTCCATCAAAACAATAATCACAATATTGGTCACTTTCTTCCCTGTCAATATAAATATCTAAATATGGATTTTCATCTGTTCCACTTTTAATTCTCGCGATCAAATCGTTATTTAAACGATTATAAATCCCGACAAAACTTTCTCCACATTTGACAAAACTTCTAGTATAAATATCCATATTAACCGAGCAGCTTCTCGTTTCTTTTTGTAAATCTAAACAATCATTTTTATCCTCACATATTCTAGATTTAGTTCCAATTAAACTGCCAATTGATTCTCCCATTAAATTATCAAAATTGTAATCAATTTCGCAACTAGACCATTCGCCACACTCAACATTTGAAGAACATTTAGTATCACTTTCACACCTTAATTTCTGTGGAACATTATATGAAGTTCCACACTTATTCAAATCTTTACATTTTGGCGTCGTAAAACCCGTGCTACATTTAGACCATTCACATTCCCAATTTTCGTAGCAGCTTTCTCCGCAATATTGCACAGTCATCGGTACACCTGTAGGTATAAAACATTTTTTTGCATCTCTACACTCTCTCCTCTGAACTCCATCAACACAAGGGCCCCATCCTTCACATTCCCAACGCGATTCACATTTTGATTTCCAAATTCTTTCCTTGTCAATCAGACTCAAAGAAAAAGAATCAGAATCTTGTCTCTGAGCCTTGCCTATCTCAATAAAATCCACAGCATTCACATCTTTTAACGGACTTATATTAACGCTAACTCCTTCTTCAGAAATTCCAACAGGGCAATATCTAACAAAAAGCTTACGAGGTTCATCGCAGATTGGCGCCGAAAAATCTTTGAGTATATTTAATCTAACATCAATATTCTGAGGATTCTTTTCTGCCGAAATTTTATATGCCTTAGCTCCTTTTACATCAGGCACATCTGTTAATTCATAAACCTGTTCGGAAAAATCAAAAAATGAAATCTTCAACGCATTAATTTTATAGTTATCTACGCCCCTTCGTGCTTCCAAAAAGATTTTTTTTAAATAAGCATCATAGCAAGCATCGTAAACAAAACTTGAAACCATATTTACATCAATACACTCCTCAGGAAGAGAAGCAGTTTCTTTGAATGAAAAATTCCATATCATCCCAAGCGATATTAAAACCACAAGAACTAGGACAAGCACATCCACAATAATCAACCATTTTTTTTTCATATTATCTTAAAAGAAGAAGGATTTAACTACCTACCGGCGAGCTCTTGTGTCATACTCGACATGATATCTATCTAAAAGTTAATATTCACTCCTTTTCTTTTTAATTTAAGTCTACATGGAAAAAGCGTCTATCTGCTTAAGGCGATTTTTCTCACTTCTAACAATTCTCTCAGCAACACCTTCTTTTTTTATTTTAAGGTTATTTTTAAATTCATCAGAACCACTCCTTTCCGAAACAATATTTCTATAAAAATTCTCTTGATTAATCTTCTCTATTTTTTTTCTAAATAAAATTTTCTTAACATTTTTAACACTATCAATAATTTTATCCTTCCAACTCTGAACCCCTTTGCCCTCCAGACTTTTCTTTTTTTCTTTAACCTTCTGAGCAACCCTAACCCCAACTTTTTGAATTTGAACAACTGCAGCCTTCTCTTTGGCTAAAATTATCTTTTTCTTCTTTTTAGCAGCAATTATTAAACGCCTAACTTTTTGAATTTGGTTAATCCCTAGATTCGTCAAATTTTTAATCCAGCTAAAAGTTAATTCCTTTACCATCTTCTTTGCCCTTTTGATTTTTTGAGCCCTAGCAATAGCAATTCTTTGACTCCGAATCATTTTTGCTCTTTCTCTAACTACTTGTAACTCGTATCTTCTTTTTGCAATTCTTTGTTGTCTAAGTTTATTTCTGTATACTCTTTCCTTTCGCTCCTGAACTTTATTAGAAATAGTTTGGCTTATTTTGCAGAACAATTTTATAATTACCCTTTTTATATTTTTGATTTTTTGAGCCCTAGCAATAGCAACTTTTCGACTATGCGCTATTCTCGCCTTTTCATCAAGTATTTGTAACTCGTATCTTCTTTTTGCAATTCTTTGTTGTCTAAGTTTATTTCTGTATACTCTTTCCTTTCGCTCCTGAACTTTATTAGAAATAGTTTGGCTTATTTTGCAGAACAATTTTATAATTACCCTTTTTATATTTTTGATTTTTTGAGCCCTAGCAATAGCAACTTTTCGACTATGCGCTATTCTCGCCTTTTCTTTAACTACTTGTAACTCGTATCTTCTTTTTGTAATTCCTTGTTGTCTAAGTTTATTTCTGTGCCTCTTCTCTATATATTCCTGAACTTTTTCAAAAATAATTTTTTTTATTTTACGGAACAATCCTCCAATCTCTTCATTAAAAGATGGTACATAAAAAATCTCCTCTGCTCTTTTTCTGTCTTTCTTAATATTAACCAACATCTTTCCGAGAGTAATTACCTTGTCATCTGTTAATTCCTCACGTGAATAATAAGTGGCAAACATAGCTTTACAAAAAGAAATCTCTTCATTGCCTGGCGAAAATAAAATTTCGGCAGAAGCTCCTTTTTTTGGGATCTTATTTTTATGTACAAGGCGATGTTTTTCAAGTTCTTCAACCAACAAAGAATAACTAGAACTCAAGGATGTCCCATGAGCTTCTCTAAAATATTCCTTCGCAGCTTTATCGACAAAATCTAGTTTCTCTCTAGGCATTTTATCCTGCTTCAAGAACCTCTGCATTTTTTCAATTCCTGATTCGTCAACTATTTTAACATCCTGCTTTTTCTTCTTTTTCTTTAATCTAAGCTCAACTAACGTCAGAATAACTGCAAGAATAACTGCTATAGCAGCGAACCAAATCAAAAATTTTATTCTGCCATCAGACATTAACGAAACTAATGCATACCACCTCATGAAAATTATAGCATAAATCAATATAAAAAGGTTGCGAGAAGAGAAAAATCAAACCCCCTGTTCAATAAAAGCATTTAAAAACTTTAATTTTAAATAATTCTCATGGTAAACGGAATCGATAGACCTTTGGATTTGCTGAATTCAGCAAAAGGTAAAGAGATTTTAGTGCAGCTGAAAACTGGCAAGCAATTTGTCGGAACTTTGCTCGCATTCGATATCCACATTAATGTGGTTCTTGACAATGCGAAAGAAGTTGAAAACGGAGAGCAGACAACAAGCTACGGCTTGACATTTCTGCGAGGAGACACAATAATCTTCATCTCCCCATCCTCAGCGGCTAAAGCATAGAGCGTTTTGTCTAATTAATTTCGCTGGACAAGAATTCTCAAATCTTTATTATTAGTTGGAACTTTAAAGAAGATAAATCTATAAATAAATAATTCCTAATAATCTAATGAAAATGAAAAATTTTAATGAAAAATTTCATCCATGGGTAATAGCTGCATTAACAATAGCATTAATATTCGTAGCATATAGTCAACTTTCTTTGGCAAAAAATATAAAAGAAACTAATGAAGAATTATATCTCAAAAATAAATATCCTGATATAATTCTAGGGATAGAAGAAGAATATAAAAATTTACATAGAAATATTATTACTAGCCTGCACACATCGGGCCATCCTTCAAATTACATATTTCTAAAATTACTCAATATCGGAGAAACTCCTACTGGACCTATTAGAATAAGAATACGAAACTCTACATGGGCATCTGAAGAATATGTAGATTTTCAAAGTTTAAAATTTGGAGAATTTGCAAGAAAATATATAAGTTTGACCACAAAAGAATGTATGGATGGAAAAAGAGATACCAATGGACATTGTGACGAAAAAATAATTCCACTTGGGATACAGAATATAACTTTTGAAATTGAATGTATGCCATGCAAAGAAGAAATTTATAACGAATCTATAGAAATATGTATTTACGAAAACAAAACAAGAGATTGCAAACTAACTCAATAAGAACTACAATTCAACACTATCCAAATCTTCAGGAATAATCGTATCAGAAAAAATTTCTTTCGCTTCTTTCAAAATAACTTTCGGAATCGCGTCATATCTCTGAGACAAATGTATCAAAACCAAAGCTTTAGCCTTCGCCTTCTTTGCAATCTTGGCCGCTCCAGCCGAAGTCATATGCCCATGTTCATCCGCAATATCTTTTTCCGATGCAGAATAAGTCGCCTCACTAATCAATAAGTCCGCATCCTTCGCAAACCTCACAGCGTTCTCATTATATCGAGTATCCATCACAAAAACAACTTTCCGAGCCAACTCTTTATACAGCAATTTCTTTCCATCCACCTTCTTGCCATTAATCTCAACAATTTTACCCTTAACTAATTCCCCAATCAAGGGAGAATTTGGAATCTTCAGTTTATTCAATTTATCTTTATCTAATCTAGATTTTTCCTTAACAACAAAAGAATAGGCAGCCGTAGAAATCCCATGTTCCATTTCTTCAGTCTCAATATAAAAATCATCACTATCATAAAAAACTCCCTTACTAACTTCATGAACCTCAATCTCAAAGCTCTGCCCTGATCTCCTGCCTAAATCCAAATACCACTTCATAAAAACATCCATCACTTCTTTGACTTTCTGTCTTGTTCCCTTAGGTCCATAAATTTCTAATTTTTTATTATAACCATTTAACATCAGTGTTTGCAAAAGTCCCGGCAAACCCAAAACATGATCTCCGTGCCAATGGGTGATTAAAATTTTCGTAATTTTGCATGGATTCAAATGAGCTTTCCTAAATTGCCTCTGCGTTCCTTCTCCACAATCAACCAAAATATTTTCCGCCCTATATTGTAATAACATTGCAGGATGATTTCTCCGAGCCGTAGGAATTGCACTTCCAGTCCCCAAAAAAGTCACTTTAATCTTTTCTACCATAATATATCTTGTATTTACAAATTTATAAATCTATCAAAAGCAGGTACTGGGAATCAAACCCAGGATCAGCGGGTTGCAGCCGCTTGCCTTATCGCTTGGCTATACCTGCAATTTTCAAACTCTTCCGGTAGCGACCGGTTGGATTCGTTGCGAGCCCGAGAGCAACGAGCGAGGATTTCTAATCCGACGCTTGAACCGTGGTTCAAATACGCTCCCGGCAGGATTTGAACCTGCGACTTCTAGCTTAGAAGGCTAGCACTCTATCCAGGCTGAGTTACGGGAGCCTAAAAATATGACCTAAAAATTGTATATAAAGTTATTGAATACAATATTTTTATAAACCTCTCATTCCTTCCGCTATCATGACAAAAGAAGATTTAACGATTGAAGAACTTGCAAATTTCTGCAAAAGAAAAGGAATAATATTCCCCGCAGCAGAAATTTATGGTGGAATTTCCGGGTTTTTTGATGTGGCCCCTTTCGGAGTGGAAATACAAAACAATATAAAAAATATATATCGAAAAGAATTGATATACAAAAGAGATGACATAGTGGAACAAGATGGCTCAATAATTACAAATCCAAAAGTATGGGAGGCCTCGGGACATCTATCCAGCTTTGGAGATCTAATGTTAACAACAACAAAAACAAAAACAAAACTAAGAGCAGATAATTTTATAGAAGATAAGTTAAAAATTCCGGCAGACGGAATGAGTGCAAAAGAAATTCAAGCACTAATTGAAAAACATAATTTAAAATACAAGGGAGAAGAGTTTGAAGAAATAAAACAATTCAATCAACTCTTTCCAGTAAAAATAGGAGCAGATGAATCAAAAGATGCAGTTGCATACCTTAGAGGCGAAACTTGTCAAAGTATTTTCCCAAATTTTAAATTGATAACAGATGTATGTAGGCAAAAATTACCATTCGGAATCATGCAAATAGGCAAAGCATTCAGAAATGAAATTTCTCCCCGAGATTTTTTATTCAGAGTACGAGAATTTGAACAACTAGAAGTAGAATATTTCTTCAATCCGAAAACAAAATTCGACAAACTAACAAAAGAGCATCTTGACATCAAATTTCAATATCTCTCAGCTAAAATGCAAGACAACAATTCAGACAAAATGGAAGAAATTACAATTGAAACTTTAATTAAAAATAAAAAAATGAATAAAATACATGGTTACTGGTTAGCAATTATGCTTTCTCTCGCTCAAAAAGAAATGGGATTGAGTTATAAAAATTTAAGAGTTAGAGAACACATAAAGACAGAACTGTCACATTATAGCACTGGAACTTTTGACATTGATTACAAATACCCAAATGGATTTAAAGAAATGTTAGGAGTAGCAAACCGAACAAACTTTGACCTAAAGCAACACCAAAAGCACTCAGGTTCTAAGTTAGAATACCTCGAAGAAACAACGGGAGAAAAAATCCTGCCACACGTAATAGAGCCATCGTTTGGGATAGGAAGGATGCTTCTTGCAATATTATGCGACGCCTACACTCTGAATAAAAAAAATGAAGTAGTTTTAAAATTGCCTCCAAAAATATCTCCTATTACGGTAGCAATATTACCATTGGTAAAAAAAGATGAGAAATTAGTTCAAACTGCAAAACAAATCTATAAAGAACTCCAGCAAGAATGGAATGTTGCTTATGATGAATCGGGAAGCATCGGAAGAAGATATGCAAGAAACGACGAAATTGGAACTCCTTTTTGTATCACAGTAGACAACGAATCTAAAGAAGATAAATCCGTAACAATTAGAAACAGAGATGACGGAAAACAAAAAAGAATTAAAACCGCAGATATACAAGACACGATTAGAAAACTAATTCATGAAGAAATAAAATTTGAAAAACTATAATTTCCCAAAACCCTTATATATCCCAAATTGTTATTTACTTTAGGTGATAAAATGACAAACATTCTAGCATTCGTATCTATTAAAGGCGGAGTAGGCAAAACTACGTTAGCGTTAGAAACAGCTTCCTCTCTAGTTAATAATTTCAATAAAAAAGTCCTCTTAGTCGACGCTAATTTTTCTGCCCCAAACATTGGACTCTACCTAGACCTAACAAGCGATTTAACTCTCCACGATGCACTGGCGGGAACTCCTCTCCACAATGCAATTTACGAATCTCACGGCATTGACATTCTTCCAGCATCAATGAATTATCACGACGAAGTTGACCCCTTTAAATTAAAAAAAATTCTAAATAAATTTAAATCTAGATACGATTTTATAATAATAGATTCCTCTCCAAATTATGAAGAATTAAAACCCGTAATAGCAACAGCAGATAAAATTTTTCTCGTAACTTCTCCAGACAATGTAACTCTGACAACAACGCTCAAGGCCGCGAAAATAGCACAAGAACAAAAAACGCCGATCGAAGGCATAATTGTAAATAGAATCCGCTCACCAAAACATGAATACAGCTTAAAAGAAATAGAAAAAATTTCCGAAATTCCAGTTCTTGCAAGAATAAGAGACCACAAAAAAATGGCCCAATCATTACATGCGAAAACTCCTCTTACATTCCTTGATGAAACAAATATTATTTCAAAAGAAATAAAACGATTTGCTTCAGCAATTTGTGGCTCTCCCGAAAATGAAGGATGGTTTCAAAAATTAATGCCATTTAAAAAAATCATTGAAAAAGAAAAGGTAAATCGAAATTTGTTCAGAGAAAAATTCTATGAGAGCAAACCCTAAATATTTATGGTATAATCTTAAATCTTAAATTATAAAGAACCCACAAAATACTAAAGAAGCCAATGGCAATCAACAATAAATAAAACGTTATATCAATCGTCACCTGCTTATGCGTTTCGCCAATTAATGTATTGAACGACTCATCCAAATCTCCTATATCCTTAACTCTAAAAAATTGTCCACCGCTATTAAACGATAACGATTTCAAAAAATCTTCATCAATTTTAGAAATAGTATTGAAGTCTGTCAACCCTCCTTCCTCGGTACCAACTGCAATTGTATTTACAATTAAATTATTTCTATTAACATAACGGATAATCTGCGGAGCATCAGCAACATTCAACTGTCCATCACTAATCAAAATTACAGACTTCATTCGCTTTAATCCAAAAAGTTTATTTGAGGCAAGTAGTGCATTATAAATATTTGTGCCCTGGATTGCTCCATAATCAACCGAATCCAAAACCATTTTTAATTTTACCTTCGAACTATCCAGTGTTTGCAGCACTGTAGCATCTCCCGAAAATCCAATTATTCCTACTTCAACACCAATTGGAAGTAAGTCAATAAAATCTCTGGCCTCATTCTTAGCGGCCTCAAGCCGATTCGGCAAAACATCAACGGTTGACATGCTACTCGAGGTATCAATTGCTATAACATACGAAAAAGCAGAAGTATCAGTATCGAAAGAAATGGCCGTACCCGATAAAGCAAAAATAAGCAAAACTAAAATTAAAAGATTTGCATATAGCGCTAAGAAGTTTTTAGAAAAAAACTCAATATCATAAAATCTTTCCATGGCTTCAAAATTTGCAAATAAAACCGCCTTCTTTTTATTATACATAAGACTAAAAAAATAAACAAAAATAAAAAACGGAACCAATAATAATAATAATAGAAATCTTGGATATAAAAAGGAAATCCCCATTAAATTCTACCTTCCTTCGCACGTTTTTTCAAAAAAATTGAAACCGGCATCACAAAATCTTTGTCGGTCATTAATTCCAACAAGTCGATTTTTGCATATTTAAATAATTTCTTCATTGTTCCCTTTTGCTTAATAGCATTTTGTTTATACTTTTTCGCTACAACCTCAGGATCTAAAATCATTTGCCTACCTGAATATGGGTCCTGTATTGAGAACTGGTATTTTGTTTTTGGCATTTCTTCATCCATCTGGTCCCTAACCATAACTGCTAATGTTTCAAACTTTGAACCCATTAGTCGAAAATCCCTATCGCTATCTTTTCTTGTCTTAATAAAATCTGACACCAAAATAAAAACCGTATAGGGTGACTTGGTTATTTGAAGCGCATGCCCAATTGCTTTACTTAAATTAAACCCTCCTCCATACAAACTTGAATCTGAAAGAAACTTTGCAAAAAGTGCAAACTGATTTTTGCCCCTTGAAGGATGTAATATTTTAACCACCTCATCACTAAACATAATTAATCCAATTTTGTCTCCCGACCCAATAATCAAATGACTAAGCGATACCACAAATTCCGCAACATATTCTGCCTTTAATTTATTTGCCGAACCAAAAAGCATACTATTTGAAACATCAACTAAAAAATAAACATTCAAATCTCTTTCTTCAATGTACTTTTTTGCCAAAAGTTCATTCGACCTTAAACTTGCCATCCAAGCAATTAAACTTGCGTCATCTTCTGGACCAAATGTTCTATATGAATCGAACTCCAACCCTCTTCCTCTAAAAATTGTTTTATATAAAATCTTCTTCACTGGAAATTTATGCATTGTATTTTCAAACCTAGCTATTGCTCTTGGAAAATCAACTAAAAATTTACCCTTATGTAACTTGGGCCCATCATCCGCTACCTCCTTGTTTATAGTATTTAATTTATCTAATTTGTTCGCCATACGAAAAATAATATCTCCATGATTTTATCTATACTTTGCTAAGGAGTATTAACCTTGCTAAGAATATGTTTAATAATTTCGTCCGTAGTAATCTGTTCCGCTTCAGCCTCATAATTTAAAATAATCCTGTGTCTTAATACCGGGAAAACAACTGTTTTAACATCCTCAGGTATAACATAATCACGTCCCAACATAAGTGCCTCAGCCTTAGATGCAATATACAAAGCAATTGATGCTCTAGGTGATGCCCCATAAGAAATATACTTGCCAAACTCTCCCGTCTTATTTCTTGTTTCTTTAACAATCTTCACAATGTGCTCTTCAATAATTTCAGAAGTAAAAACTCTCTTGGCTTGCGCCTGTAAATCCAAAATTTTTTTCGGATTTAATATTGCTTTCAAATCATAATCTTCGAATTTATTTATTGTAATATTTTTCTTTAAAATTGCCTTTTCATCTTCACTTGTTGGATAATCCATTAATAATTTAAACAAAAATCTATCAATTTGAGCTTCAGGTAAAGAATAAACCCCACTAACCTCCAATGGATTTTCCGTAGCCATAACAAAAAATGGAATTGGTAAACCGTAAGTCTCTCTAGCAATTGTTACATTCTTTTCTTGCATAGCCTCCAAAAGAGCTGACTGTGTCTTCGGCGGACTACGATTAATTTCATCAGCTAAAATAAAATTTGTAAACACAGGACCCTTTATAATTTCAAAACCTTTTTTAGGAGCATAGCTCATAATGCCTGTAATATCCGTTGGCAACAAATCAACAGTAAATTGTATTCGTTTCATATCACATCCAAGGATTCTCGCCATTGTTCGAACAATCAAGGTTTTAGCCACTCCTGGCACACCCTCAACTAAAACATGTCCGTCACAAATCACTGCCCTTAAAAGTCCATGAATAATATCATTCTGGCCGACAACTACTTTAGACATTTCTTTTTCCACTTCAAGAAGTATTTGTTTTATATCATTATTTTTAACCATTAATCACCTCATATATATTCATCCGCTTTATATTTATTAAACCTTACCCTTTTATAAACATAAAATACAAATCCCATAAAAAATACAGTTAGAGTAGCAAATAGAATATAATAGAAATTATCTCTAACGGCTCCTTCCATTTTATATCTAATTTGCTCGTTTGTCTCAATTGCATCCTCGCAAGCCTCAATAGCTTCTCGTCCCAAACTCATCGCATTCGAATATTCTCCAAGTATAAATGCGGCCTCAGCCCGTCGAAGCACCTCTGTCAATTCTAAGCATTCAGGATTATCCGAAAGAATCTTCTCCGTAAAAATCAAGATTTGCTCTGCTTCACTTTCATTTGCTTTTTTTATTTCAATAATAAAATCTCCCCAATCTGAAAATTTTGGAGAAGTGACATCTGCCAAAATAGTCGCTTTATATTTTCCAGATCTTTGCGTATTAGCTATAATCCTCATAGTGAAATCCTCAGACATTCCAAACTTCAATTGATCAATATAATTATCACCAAGCGAAATGCTAACATCGTCTGTAAACATATCATTAAACTTCACAAAACTACTTAAATTAATTCCCTTCAAATCCATTTGTCCATTATTCTGAATAGTAAAAGGAATGTCAATAAAATTTTTATCAGAAATAATTATGTCTTGCGGAACAACTAACTTAAGGGAAAAATGTTTAAGCTTGGTACTTCCTCCGCCTCCGCCTCCAGTTGAAGGAGATGGAGTCACAACAACCTCAGTCTCTGGCGCTACAAATGTAATAGTAAAATTATTAACACTCTCCGCAGTATTAATAGTCTCATTAGTAACACTATCAATATCACTTGCACTTAAAATTATAATTTCTGAAAATTCCGAAGTTCTATATGTAGTAAAATTTAATTGCCAAGAATTATAAGATACATTCGCTGGGATTATATTACCATCAGCATAAACTTCGCTTGAAGATGCTTGACTTTTTACACTAAAATTGACCTCTTGTAAATAATAATTATCAGAAGTATCTGCATCGAAAAAACAATTACTTAAATCATAATCTGCACTTCCTGTCCATGCAACTTCTTTATTTGGAATAGAAGTACAAGATGTAGCGTTAAAAATTATAGGCATATTAATATGACTAATGTTTAACTTAAAACTAAAATTTGTCATAATCGAAATCCGTTGAGC
>CAYNZD010000008.1:13657-16742 GCA_964401675.1 Candidatus Woesearchaeota archaeon
TATGACTAATGTTTAACTTAAAACTAAAATTTGTCATAATCGAAATCCGTTGAGCAAAGCTAAGCTCTGTGTTGTTTGAATAAACACTTACTGTTAAATTCTTATAATTCCCATAACTCTCGTCGGTATAATTTGGTGTAAAGGTCCAATTGTAAGCACTTCCGTCACCAAAAGAATTCGCCGTTTCTCTTAATGTTAAATTTCCATAAGTGCAGTTAGAACTATTTTGATAACTACAACTAATTGAATCTACCCAAAGTTCATAAGTCAAATTATTCGCTACCGAATGACTAATTGTAAAATTCAAAATACTCGCACTATTTTCAGTTAGATTGAAAACATCTCCTGTCGTCGGGCCTGTAAGTGTTAAATCCCCATAAACATAAAGATAAAATATTTGAGAATCTGTTTGACTATCGGAATCCGTAACAGTTACACTATAATTCCACACTCCCGAATAAGAATTATTAGAATTCATGTCAAATTCAACTATCCCACTCTTGTTACCAATTGTAAGATTCGGCGAACCAACACTCAAATTAGCAATAGAATAACTAAAATTAAGATTAGCATCTTCATCATCTTCATCATCTGTTGCATTTACGGTGAAATTAAGATAGTCATAAATTGTAAGTGACTGATTTTCAAATGTTGTCAATATCGGATCGTTTTGAATTTCACTAATATTCAAGAAAAAAGTTCTGGTAACCGAATTTGAAGAATTATCTGTAATATTAATCAGAATAGTATAATTATCTGCCTGGGTGCCATTTGGAGTAAAGGTCGCGTTATAAGAAATACTCTGGGAATGTGGATTTTCAGATTCAACAAACGAAAATTCAAACAAATCTTTTTCAGAGTCATTTGAATTTGTAGCCGTAACATTTATCGTTAAAGATTCATTATAGAAACTCTTTTGCCCCATAGGAATTAGAAAATCGTCATCGTCAATTACTAACTCAAAAGTAACTTCGTTAGATTCGGCAACTTTTAAGTTAAATTTTTCACTAATAGTTTGAGGAGTCCCATTATTAGCACTAAGTGCCTCTATCAAGGGATTATCATCAATGTTGCTTACCGTAAAATTAAACTCATGAGAACTATTCAGCTTCCCGTCACCAGCAGTAATTGTTACATCATGGTATCCTACATCACAATCAGTCGGAGTAAAGCTAATCATTCCTGAGGTAGAATTAAAGGTAGAGGAATTTAAAGAACAAAATTCTGCCGAATCATTTTTGTAATAAAATGTAATTGTATCATTTATATCTGAATCGCTAACATTCATACTAACATTATACGTAAAAGACGTCCCTTCGATAAGACTAAAATTCATTGGACTCCTAAGTGTATCATTCCATTCGGGCGCAATATCATCTAAAATTTCAATTACAAAAGTATAATTATCTGTGTTGTTCGTAGGCGAGGCTGTATCTGTAACATTAATTAATATTGTATAATTTCCTGTGCTAGAATTTGCAAGAATATAATTATAATCTACGCTAATATTGGCAGTAATATAATCAGCGCCTGACGAATGACCAAGCTTAGTAACGCTAACCCAACTTGTATTTGAATCAAAAGTCAAAATTTCTGACTTTACAGTATTATCCAGAATAAGCAAATCTTCGTCTGTTGCATTCACCTGAAAAGTATAGTTTTCATAAAGAGCGCTGGAACCATTTAAATCATTGATTGCATCCAGCACTACATTTGATTCAGTAAAATTAACATAAATCCAAATTTGTTCGGAAACTGGAGACGCCACACCATTGTCTGCAGTAAAATTAATTGTCAAATTTGCAACATCTACCTTAGTGGGAGTAAATGAAATAGAAACATTATAATTAAAATTAGAGGCAGAAACACTCCCTCCTGGATAAAACAAACTTTCATTATAATTGCCAGAATCCCCACCTGCTCTAAATGTCGCAACACTCGTAAGAGTTAAATCATCGTTCGCTCCAGGAGTGGTAATTACAATAATACAATTAAACTGCTCATCTTCCATCAAGGTTGCATTTGTACAATTTGAAATATCTACTTCCAATACGCCAGCAACAGTAAACATCACCATCTTGGAATAATATGTCGTTAAATTAGTTGTATTATAAGTCGCATCACAATAATCATGAGGACAATCATGAAGCACTGCAGCATCCATAACCGAAACATTCGCCCAATAGGTTCCAACATGACTTGAGTTAGGAGCGAAACTTATAACGGCAGACTCATTTACAATATCATCAAGAGTCAAACCGAAATCAAAAAGATTACAACTTTCATTATTTGTGTAGCCCGTGTTTGCCCCATGAGTACAATTAGTAGAATTAAAAGTTACATTAAAACTCAAAGGAAAATGATCTTCCTCATCTGTTGCATTCAAAAAAATAATTTGAGTATCTCCAGTAGAATCAAATGTATAACTATCCCCTATACCATCCAACTTAAATTCTGGAGCATCGTTAGTGGCATTGATTATAAAAGTAAAAGGAGCACCTGCGGAGAGAGTTGTTTCTGTATTGTTTGTAGCCTGGATAGGAATTACAAAAAGACCTGTCTGGTTATCACAAGTTGCATTGATTGTAAAATTTCCTGTGGAGGAATCAGTCATTAAAATCCATGCAGAAATTACACCTATAGAAACATTATAAGTCCCCGATGCATTTGTCCAACTAATGTCTTCATTGGTATCAATTCCAAAACTAATATCATTATTAAAACCTGTTATATTAGCACTAAAATTATGATTATAAACAATTTCTTCAACAGTTGTATAATTTACATCATATCCTACCCATTGAGGAGTGGTCGCCAAAACAAACACCATCATCCCAACAGCTAACAGCCCAAGCATCAAAACCCAATTACCTTTTCCAGAATCACCTATCTGCAGGTTCTTGCCTTTCAAAGAAAGGTTCTCGTGCCCTGAAAGGGTATGACCCAATGGGTTATTCATTTTCATCAACCTCCACAACCATCTTTTTTTTATTAACATCAAAACGGATCTTTATCTTTTGCTTTACTTTTAAATCCAATGTATCAACAATCGCCTTCGGTATCTTAATCCGATGACCTGTCTGAA
>CAYNZD010000009.1:0-16283 GCA_964401675.1 Candidatus Woesearchaeota archaeon
ATATACATTTTTCTGGAATTGAATTTGGGGAGAAGGGTGAGAAGAAGCATTTGGTTGTTCCAGGGGAAGATTGGAGAAAAGTTTTGAAATTTTTAAAAAATCTGGATAAAGATGTAGTTTTGATTTGTGAAAGTCCTGATGCAATTAAAGATTCTGCTGTTGGGCTGAGGATGTGGGAAGATTTAAAATTAAGTTATGGTTAGAATAGAAGAAGGTCTTGATTCTAGATTAGTTTAAAAAGTATAGCGGTCTTTTTGACTTATGGAAAAGATTGAATTTGAGGCTACATTTTTAGATATTGATAAGGATGATATTCGTGATAAGCTGAGGAAAATTGGGGCAGAGTTAGCCAAAGAAGAGACTTTTATGAAGAGGTCTACTTTTGAGCTTCCTGAGGGGCATCGGAAAGAAGGTGCTTGGTTGAGAGTCCGGGATGAAGGGGATAAGATTACTATGGCTTACAAGAGGGTAACTGATGCTGGTAAGGATAATATTGAAAATCAGAAAGAGATTGAATTTACTATAAATGATTTTGATACAGGGATTGCATTTTTGGAAACGATTGGATGTTACAAGAAGGCTTATCAGGAAACCAAAAGGGAGATTTGGGAATATTTGGATTGTGAAATAATGATTGATGAGTGGCCTCATTTGGAGCCGTTGGTGGAAGTTGAAGGGGATAGTGAGAGGAGTGTGAAGCGGGTTAGTGAGATGCTTGGATTTGATTGGGATGAAGCAAAATTTGTTTCTGTAGATTATTTTTATGCTGATAAATATGGTTTAAAGCCCTTGGATGTTTGTGAAATGCCGAGACTATGTTTTGATGATAAGAATCCTTTTTTGAAGAAAAGCTGAGAAAGAATTTATAAATTTATTATAATAACACTAAGTTGATTTTAGATAATTTATTCTAGTTGATTTTCTTTTTCCAAATCTTCTTTTTGTTGTTTTTCTTCTTCGAGCATTCGTGCCCTAAGTTCAGAAATTTTTTCTAAAATTCGTTTTGCTTTATCCGGCTCATCTCTTACTGTGTTTAGAATATATAAAATTTTTCGTAAAATGTCATCATAAGACTCTCTTTTATATTCACGAAGTTTTTCGATACGAAGTTTCGTTTCCTCTAAAAGTTTTATTGTCGTGACTTTTTCTGCTGGTGTTTTTTTTCTTGCCATTTTTTATTACTCTTTTTTACGATGAATTGTATACGAAGGTATACTTTTTAAAGTTTTTCGTCTCTTTTGAATTACAACAATAACAAGGTTTAAATAGCTTTCAGGGGTCAAAATATTAACTAAATTTAAAATGAAAAATATGAAAAGAAATATACTTTTGATTCCTTTTATTGCAGTTTTAACTTTATTAATCGCTGGTTTCGCTTCGGCTGAATTAGCAAATAATATTGCTACCGATTTCAATAGTGTTACGTTAGGTACTAATACTATGGTTGGTGATGTCGATAACGTTATTCCTGTGAGAGTTACATTCGATTCCATCGCTGATGAGGAAAATGTTAAAGTGAAAGTTTATATGGAAGGTCATCGAGATGATGTATCTGTTTCTACAAACAGGTTTAATATTGAAGATGGTATAACGTATACAAAGCTTTTATCTTTAAGATTACCTTCTGATTCTGATGATTTGTCTGAAGAATACACTCTTTATGTAGAGATTGTTTCTAAAGATGATCGAACAGAAGAAGAATATACTATCAGTATGCAGAGAAATTCTTATACATTTGAAATTTTATCCATTGATTATTCTTCTAACATTTTGGCTGGAGAAGTTGCTCCTGTTTCCGTTGTTATAAAAAACATTGGTTACAATAGGATGGATGATACTTATGCTATTGTCTCAATTCCTGCTTTAGGAATTTCCTCTCGTGGATATGTCGGAGATTTGATTCCTGTAGAAGATTATGATGATTATGATGACGAAGAAGACTCTGTCCAAAAAACCGTATACTTGAAAATTCCAATGAACATCGAAGCTGGTGTTTATGATATGGAAATAGAAGTTTACAATAATGATGCTGAGACTAGTGTCACAAAATTAGTTAACATTGGCGGCTCTGTGTCAGGTATGGTTTTAGCTGCTGTGAAGAATCAAGATTTGAATGCAGGAGAAACAGCAACTTATGATTTAATTGTTGTTAATTCTGCGGATGATGTAAAAGTTTTCAATATTGGAACTGTTTCTGGAGATGTTTTGAGCGTGTCGGCTCCTTCAGTAGTTACTGTTGGCCCAGATGCTAGCGAAACTGTTTCTATTACAGTTAAGGCAGATGATAATGCTGCAATTGGAACTTATACTTTCTCTGTAGATGTTAATGGTAAACAAGTTGTTTTTGGAGCTAATGTTGTTGGGACTTCTGTCTCTACTTCCGTGGTTGCTTTAACAGTGATTCTTGTAATCATCTTTGTTGTACTCTTGGCTGTTTTGGTTGTTCTTCTTACAAGGAAAGAAAAGCCAATGGAAGAAGTAGAAACTAGCTATTATTAATTATTAATTATAATTTTTTTATTTTTATTTTTATAATTGCCCCCATTAGGGGGTTGATTTTATTTTTCAATAAATTTATAAGTTAGCATGACCTTTCTATTTTAATGAGAACTAATGTTGGAAAGCGTGGTATTTCACCGATTATTGCAAGTGTTTTGTTAATATTAATTGTTGTTACCTTGGTTTCTATGATTTTTATGTGGTCACGTACTTTTTTTGATAGCCAGACTCAAGATTCTGAATTATTATCTAAGGAGTTATGTTCTTCTGTTGATTTTGTTGCTATGTTGGATAGTGAAGAAGATACTTTAGAGGTGGCTAATAGGGGAAATATTGATATTAGTTCATTTGAGATTAAGACATATTTAAATGGAGATTCTGAAATTATTGAAGTTGATGTAGGTGTTTTTGCTGGAGAATTTATAGAATATGATATTAATTTGGGAGATATAAACTCTTTCGAAAAAGTTGAAATTTTTCCTGTGTTAAATAGGAAGTCTTCAAAGAAATCTTTAACATGTTATAATGACCCAGTTCTTTTACATTAGATTTTTAAGGATATAATTTTTGAAATATTTTCTTGCATTGACACACCATATAGATTTGAAGATTCAGAAATTAGAGTGTCGTTATGGGTTATAACAATATATTGTCCTGATGTCATATATTTTTTAATGAGGGCCGCTAAAAGTTCGGAATTACGTTTGTCAAGAGCGGCATCAATTTCGTCGAATACATAAAAGCAATATGGTCTATATTCTTGAATTGCAAAAATTAATGAAAGGGCGACCATTGTTTTCTCTCCTCCAGAGAGAGAGGTGACGTCAAAATATTTGCCACGAGAGACTTTTATTAGGATATTTAATCCGCCTTCGAATGGCTCTTTCTTATTTTCGAGCTCGAGAAACACTTGACCTTTTCGAGAAAGTTGTGTGAAATTTCGTGTGAAATATTCGTTGACAACAATTAAAGTTGAGAGGAATGCCTTCTTCTTCTTCTTGTCTATTTCTCCTATGATGTTTTGTATTTTTTCTTTTTCTTGCGAAATTATATCTACTTTATCTTGAATTAATTTTACTTGTTCTTCAATTTTGTCAAACATTTCTAATGCTCGCAAATTAACATTGCCTAATCTCGAAATTTGAAATTGTGATTTTTGAAGTTGCTCTTTAATTCTATCAACTGGTAAAGGGATTAAATTAACGCTTCCTAACTCAGCTAACTCAACTTTTAAGGAATCGACTTGAGCATTAAATTGCGCTTTTTGAACTTTATTATAATTAATTTTATCTTCGAAATTTTTTGCAGTATATTGCATTCCCATAATATCAGTTTCTAAAACTTTTTGCCGATCTTGTAATTCATTTCTCTTATCAAAGAATTTTTGAGTTCTTTCATACAATTTTTGTTCTTCAATCTCTTTTATTTTAGCTTCCTTATCTTTTTCTGTAATTTTCAATTCTATTTTTTTCAATTCTATTTCAGATTCTTCAATATCTCGTGTAGTTGATTTCAACTCCGTAGAGAGTCTATTTGTTTCTCTTTTTTTAATTGCTACTTCTGTATCAACATCCATATCAATAAATGATATTTCCTGAAGGGTCAATCTGGTTTCGTCATACTTTTCTTCAATATGTTTTAATTTTTCATATTCATTTTTTATTGAGTGAAATTTTTCATTTATCGAAACTAGTTCCCTCTTCGTTTCTGTTTCATTTTTCGTAATTCGTTTTATTTGCTCTTTCTTTTCCTCTGAGTTTTTGAGTTTTATTTGATCTATATTAAGTTCATTAAATTTTGTCCTTAATGTTGACAATCTTTCTTTGAAGTGATTTATTTTTTCGGAATCATTTGTTCGTATCTTAAAATTTTTATTAACCTCGGATTTTGCTGACTCAATTTTTACATCAGCTGCTGTTGATATTCTATGTTTATGGTCATCTTTGACATCTTGTTTGCATATAGGACAAAATTTCAATTGAATTATATCTTCCTTTAATTTTCCTTCTCGCTTAATATCCGTTTCCAAAATTGCATTCTTTTTCTCTTTTTCTAAAATTTCTCCTTCTAATTGTGATATTTGTCCAATTGTTGCTTTTATTTTCTCTTCAGTTTCCGTTTTTAATTTTTTATTTTCTTCAATTGATTTTTGATATTTAATTTCATTGAATAAAGATGTAATAGTTTTCTCAATAATTTGGATTTCTTTCGATGATTCTATTAGAAATTTTTCTTTTTGTAGCTTTTGATTCTCTAGGGTTGACAAGTCGGACTTTAAAATGTAAAATTTTCTTCGTTGCTGCTCAAGAATATCAAGTTTTTCTTCAATAATTTTTTGTTGTTCTTGTTGTTTTTTAATCTCTGGAGAAGAAGTTTGAATTTTTGATATTTCGAGATTTAATCTTTCGATTTTATTTTTGATATTAGAAATTTTTTCCTTTTCTTGAATTATGCGATTGTTGAAATTTTCCCTTCGGACATCTAATCCTGCCAAGTCTGCCTTTAAGTCTGAGAGCTCTCCGTGTAATACTTCTTGCTCGCTGTTTGTTGAAGATTTAATTTGTTTGTTTGTTATTAGAATACTATTTTGTAATTTGTCAACTTCAGAATTCTTATCCTGAATTTGTTTTCGGAGTTTCTCAATTTCAGAATTATAGTTTGCGATTGATTTTTCTGTTTCGGAAATTTCTTTTTCTTTATTGTTGATTGTTTTTGATATTAAAGTTGCTTTACATCGCTTAATTGTTGTTTCAAGTTTTTGATAGGAGGCAGCTTCTTGTCTTTCCTTCTCGAGATTTTTTAAATAGAGCGTTCTTTCTCTAAGGACAGCTGTGACTTCTTTTAGTTTCTCTTCAGTTTTTTCAAATTCTTTCAAAGATTTATGTTTCCGGGTTTCGTAAATTGAGATTCCGGCAACTTCTTCAATAATTTTTCGTCGTTCTTCTGACGTGGCTTTTACAAGGGACTGGATTTCTCCTTGAAGCACAATATTAAATCCGTTTGGATCTATGCTGGCTTGAGCCATAAGTTCTAAAATATCTTGTCGAGTTTTCGTTTGACCATTTATTTTATAAATTGATTGTCCTGTTTTTCGAACAATCCTTTTGATTGCAATTTCTGGAGCATCAATGCCAAAGGTTTTATCGGAGTTATCGAATATTAATTCTACGGATGCTTCTTTGGCCCCCTTATATATTTTGTTCCCAGAGAAAAGGAGATTTGCAGCTTTCGCCGCTCGAATTGATTTGATTGAAAGTCGGCCAAGAACAAAGCAAAGTGCGTCGGTAATATTTGATTTTCCAGAACCATTAGGACCAACAATAACATTCATTGCGTTTTCGAAAGGAATTTCTGTTTTTCTGGCAAAAGATTTGAAGCCGTGCATCACTATCTTTTTTATGTATGTCATGAGCGTGAAAGGAATTTTGACTTTTTAAGGATTGTTAAGTTAGAATAATTTTTCTTGCTTTATTCCTTTTGTTTTTATTAGTTTCTTTATTGTATTCCATGAAAATCGAATCAAGGTTTTATATTTTTCTTTGTTAAAATTTTCTGTAACAAATTCTTTTGTTTTTGGGTCTGCCGGATATCCAGAACCAAAATCAATTTTCAATTTCAATTTCAATTTATAGACTTCATCTTCTCTTTTTTCTTTTGCTATTATTGATGCGGCAGATACAATTGGATGATTTAAATCAGCTTTATGTTCACAAAGAAGTTGGATATTTTTAGGATATTTAATTAACTGTTGAACATCATTAGACCATGCTTGAATATTTACAGAGGGGCAATCTACGATTACTTTAATTTTTTCTTTCGAATCTTTTGTAAGCTTGTTTATTATTTTTGCTGTTTTTATTGCCTCAAGATAATTGAGGTTAGATGAGTTATCAATTTCTTCTGGCTCAGTGATTTCTATATGATATTTGAATTGTTTTTTTATTTTTTCTTTTATCTCGTTTCTCTTTTTTGGAGTTAAAAGTTTGGAGTCTTTTGCTCCCCATAATTGTAATATTTTTTCATCTTTTTGTTCTGCTAAAACACCTGCTAAAGTCATCGGCCCCAAAACAGGACCACGTCCTGCATCATCAATTCCTAAAATTAGTGTCATGTTATATAGAGAAGAGAAAGCTTTATAATGCTTTTGAGATAGTTTTTATTATAGCGAGATGGAGCAGTCCGGTCAGCTCGTGAGGCCCATAACCTCAAGGTCGCGTGGTTCAAATCCCGCTCTCGCTATTTTATTGAGCGTGATTTGAACAAGTTCAAAACCCTATTCGCAATTCACTCTAAAATTTTTCTGATCACTTCGTTAAGAAAAATTCGAGCAAATTGACTCACTCTCGCGTGTTGTTTGTTGGGATTGATTATTTAGATTTCGGAGAAATAAAAATATCTTTTTCTTTATTGTAAGTATATCTTATTCCATCAAAACATTTTTTTATTTTCCTATTGTATAATATTGGATGCAATTAAGGACTTGTTTTTTTAACTGTTCTAAATAGTAAAATATATAAATACGTTAAATAATATAGATAATATTAAGATGTCCAAATCAAAAATAATCATAATTTTATGTATAATTCTACTGATCATAATTATCGGTTACTTTTCTTCAAGAGATGAATATACGTGTCCTGAGTTGGACAAATTATTTTATAAGAAGTCAATTGATACATATATTTTAGGAAAAAATTGTCAGCCTCATCCAGGACTTAATGGACCTTGTGATGTTGATCGTGATTATGAACAATGGGTTAACGATAATTGCGGCATAAAATTCGAGATTAATGTTGCTGAATAAAAGGATATGCTCTCACTTTCTTAACTTCACTCCGATAGTTTTTTATATTGTTATTTATAGCTATTTTTACGTGGGGATGCCTGCGCTATTCGCAATTATGTCTCGATAATTTTTTATTTAGTTCGAGACCTAATCGCTCAGCCAAGCGCTATTTTGTTCACTCCGATAATCTTTTATATTGACATTTCTAGTTGTTTTTATGTGGGGATGCCGGAGTGGCCAAACGGGCTGGACTTAAGATTCAGTAGCTTCTTGCTTACGGGGGTTCGAATCCTCCTCCCCACATTGCCTCTGTAGCTCAGTCGATAGAGCGTTTGATTCGTAATCAAAAGGTCGTCGGTTTGATCCCGGCCAGAGGCTTTGTTTTTCAAACTGACGACTGTCGTTGGCGAAGAATTTGCTAGAATTTTTCTTAACGGAGTGATTGGAAATTTTTTATAGTGAATTATAAGGAGATCCCGGCCAGAGGCTTATATTTTGCAATAATATTTATAAAAGATATTTGGCATAAATTAGAATGGAAGGATTTGATTTAACTAAGTTTCAAGAGAAAGGCAAGGAGCAAGATAAAATTCGTAAGATTATGGGAAAGGTTTTGTCGGGACGGAATGATTATGAGGCGATTGTCGAAGAGAGGAAAGACATAAAGAGATGTCCAGAATGTAATTGGGCATTGGAGGGTGGAGAAAAATTTTGTCCAGAATGTGGGGCGAAGTGTTAATTTTTGAAATGTTTTTTATGAGATTTCCAATATTTTTCTATGGGGCTTGTTTCGCCGATGCTTATTTGTGCTTTTATATTGAGGACCTTGAATAAAATAATAATTAGAATGATGATGAAGGTGGATAGGATTATTGTTCTGAATAGAGGATCTTTGATTATTGATTCTTGTATTGGCTGATATGCATTAATTAGATTGTTTCCAAGAGCGTAAATGCCGAGTACGACGAATAATAAGAACAATATGAAGAGTATTATTCCGGCTATTTTTTTCAAGAGGTTTAAATTTTGATGTCTTGATTTTACTGGGCGAATTCGGCCTTTACATTTGTTTTTTATTTTGGCAGTTATGAAAATTAGCGCTGCTATTAAAAGTAAAATTATTGCGAAAAAGAAGTATACTCTTTTTCCTTTTGGAGTGAGTGGATTGTAAAATTCTCCTTCTAGGTCTTTGTCTACTCCGATTATACCTCCCGTTATTATTGATGTGGGACTTTCTTCTTCCGCGTCTGTTTTTCCAGTATCATTTATGGGGATAGAGCTTCCTCCGCCTCCCGTGGTAGGTATAGTTGTAGTAGTTGATGCAGTGAAGGTGTCGTAGAAAGTATCTCTCCGGCTTCCTAGGTTGTAGTAGTCTGCGTAGCATTGTAGGATATAAGAAGTCCCCCCTGTAAAAGTTGATGGGACTGCGAAGCTTCTAGTTAAAGAAAGAGAAGTTCTTGTAACCATTTGATTGAAATTCACAGAACTATATTGAGCTAAACCATCTGAAACATAACAAGTAAAGTCAACTTCTTTTTCAACTATTTGGGAATCTTCGACGTATGCAGTTATTGTACAATCCATATCGCTTCCAATTGTTCCTGCTGAAGGACATGCCACATCTAAATGAAATGTTCCTGTTTTATTTTCAATACCTTCCAATGCAACTACATTTCTTAAATCAAGTACCTGACTAAAACTTTCAGAATATTTGCATTCATCCGTTAAGACTGTAGTAATATTAAAGCGATTATAAGGTTCTGTATCTCCGTGTTCTACAAATCTTTTTGTTCCATCAGGATATTTTTTATAAATGAATAATTCTAGTTCAACTTCTCCACTAACATCAAAATAAGGGAGTGTTAAAAGATGGCTTATTGTGTTTCCTGCACCTCTATCTGGGTCTAGTGATATCTCTTCACATTCTTTTACGTTATCATCTCCTACATTTTCTATGCAAAAACTTCCAACATACTCAGCTTCTTCATCTCCCCAAAAGTCATAGGTTAAAGTTACGTTGATATCATCGCAAGCAGCTACTACTGAATTATATGCAGAAGTCGTTAAATTAGTTACATTAAAATTTTTTATTGTAAAAGTGTTATATGGTTCTGTATCTCCATAGCCCCGAATATTTTCAGCAATTCTTAAACCTGCTTGGTCTTGGAATACTGTAATAGCAACTTCTGCATTTCCATCATTTAAAAAATAAGGCAATTCAAAAGTATCAACAATCTGTTTATCTTTCCCAAAATCTGGGTTGAACTCTCTTTCATAACAACCTCCAATTGAGTCATCATCTGTTTGCTCAAAACAATATTCTGCTACAAAAATATCTTCATCGTCTCCAAAATAATCATAAGTAAATGTAACTTGAATATCGGATAAGGAAGAAATGTTATTTCCATACTTGTCTGTTGTAACGTTTGTTATATCCACTAAAGGAATGTAATCTGTAGTTGATTTTTCTCCGAAAACAGTGAATCTATCCGAACTTAATTCAAATTCTTGTTCATATCCCTCTACACTCATATGAAAGAGAACTTTGTATTTATTTTGTCCTTTGATATATTTTGGAAGTTTTATCCAATCTCCACATTTTTGATAGTTCCCTTCCTGGATTTCAATATGCATGTTTTCTTGGTCTTTACACATTTCTCCACTCATGCAGTAGGGGAATATTTCTGTTCCAGGAT
The DNA here is from genome assembly GCA_964401675.1 of Candidatus Woesearchaeota archaeon. GTDB lineage: Archaea > Nanobdellota > Nanobdellia > Pacearchaeales > GW2011-AR1 > JAGVXH01. Next base: position 9,982 of record CAYNZD010000009.1, read on the forward strand.
ATTTTATTAAATGTATGTGGTTCATTGCAATGTGCTTTGATTCTTCAAAAGTATTATTAGCATACATACAAACTCTGAATTTTTCTCCTGCTGTTAAAAATGCCGCTCCATCTGAATTATTATAAGAACTCCAATTAATATTTTCTTGTTCTAGAAGGGATACATTTTCAGTTATATTTATTCGATGTCCATGCTTGTTTTCTAGCCAAATTCCATTTGTATTAGTTATATCAACAGTTTTATTTACAACCATTTTATCTGCAACATCTGTGACTGTAAATGGATATTGTGTTATTGCATTTTTGAATGTAGTTACTTGATTTCCTGTTTCAGCCTCATAACAAGAACCAATCGTTGAAGAAGTATAACTTGTGGTATTAAAGCAAGCACAAGCAATATCCCATTTGTATGTTTTGGCTTTTTCAAAAGCAGAACTTGTAATTAATTGGCTAAATATAGTTTTTCCATTTCCCTGTGTTGGAATTCCAACTCCTGAAGAGATTAATGGAAGATTATTTCCGTCAACAATATCTATTATACAACGAGCGTTTGAGATATTATTCCCAACTTCATCTTGAACTGAGTAGGAAATTGCTCCAAATTTTTCTAAAAAATACTCCGGAGTTATTGAAATATCTTTTATAATCAAATTTGTAGTTCCAGCAGTAGTAATTGGTGCAGAATCAGTTCCTTCTAATATTCCCTCTCCTGTTAAACTTGCATTAATTGTATCTCCATAAGTTGTTGCATATCCGCTTGGCAAAGTATATGTTTGTGCAAATAAAGTGTTTCTTACTGCAGGTGTTGTTCCTGTATCTACTTCTAATTCATAACCTGATGCATTCGTCCAATTAAGGGTGTATGCTATATTTTTTTCTCCATTTTCAGAACAGATTAAATTTGCAGTTACTGTTTCTCCTTCAACATAATTTGTTTGATCTAAAGTTACTGTACAAACTGCGGAAGCGAAGCTGATGAAGAATAAGCTTAGTGATAGGATTACAAATAATTTTTTCATTTATTTTCCTCCAAGTGTTTTTTAATTAGTCGTTCGATTCTTTTGGAGAGCATGATATCATTTTTCTCACAGAAATTTTGAAATTCTTTGTAAGTTTTTTCGTCTAAGCTAAGAGTTACTTTCTTTTGCATGTTTATTATAAAATTAGTTTGTTTTTAAGTATTTCTATGTAAGTATAAGTATTTCTATGTAAGTATATATGGAAGAGTTAAACTTAAAACTGATTATCTCTAATTGAGAGTATGAAATTAGCTATTATCCATAAGGAAAAATGTAAGCCCGCAATTTGTGGACATGAATGTAAAAAATATTGCCCAGTTGAGAAAAAAGAATTGGATAGCTGTGTCGAGATTAAAGATAAATGTAATATAGATGAGAATACATGTGTGGGTTGCGCAATTTGTGTTAAGAGATGTCCGCTGGGCGCGATTGATATTATTAATTTGCCTTCGGTAAGTGAAAAAGATATGGTGTATCGATATGGTGAAAATGGGTTTGCGCTGTATGGATTGCCGGCTCCGAAAGAGGGTTCAGTTCTCGGATTACTTGGAAGAAATGGGATTGGGAAATCTACTGCAGTGAAAATTTTGGCTGGTGTGGAAGAAATAAATTTGGGAAAGCCAGAGGCAAGCGAGGAAGATGTGAAGAAATTTTTTAAGGGAAACGAAATTTTGAGATATTTTGAAGAGTTGAAAGACAAGAAGATAAGCTATAAACCACAGAATTTGTCGCAGTTGGCGATTAATGTAAGTGTGATGGAGTTATTACTAAAAAGAGGAAGTGAAAAGAAAATTAAAGATTTGTCGGAGAAGTTAGGAGTGAGTCAAGTTCTTAAAAATAAAATGAATAAATTGTCAGGCGGGGAATTGCAGAGAGTTGCAATTTTAGCTGCCAGTTTAGGTGACGCTGATATTTATTTTTTTGATGAGCCATTAGCTTTTTTAGATATTGGAGAAAGGTTGAGAGTTTCAGACTTTATTAAAAATATAGCGAAGGGCAAATCTGTTATTGTCGTAGAACACGATTTATTAATTTTAGATTATCTGACTGATTATCTAAATATTTTCTTTGGAGGGCAGGGGGCGTTTGGAACTGTATCTGGAGTTAAAGGTTCGAGAATTGGAGTTAATGCTTATTTGAATGGATTTTTGAAAGAAGAAAATATGAGGATTAGAGATAAGGCGTTGAGTTTTAATTTTACGAAAAATCCTGTGATGTCGGGAGCGAAGATTGCGGAGTGGCCTGCTTTTAGTTTGAAGTTTGCGTCTGGTGACAAGGCCCGGGAAGGGCAATCAGGTTTTGAATTGAAAGTTGACAAGGGGGAGATTCATGAAAACCATGTGGTTGGAATTTTGGGGAAAAATGGAACGGGAAAAACTTCGTTTGTGCGAGCGTTAGCTGGAGAGTTGGCCGTACACGGCATACCCTCTAGGGAGGGCACCGACGTGCCATCTTCATCGGGCAATACTAATATTGGTAAGTTGGATTTAGATTTAGAGGTTTCGTATAAACCGCAGTATTTATTTACGGACTCGGAGGATACCGTTAGAGATATTATGTTTCGGGAGAAGATAAATAAAAAGTTGGCGTCGGTGTTTAATCTTGGGGTTTTGGTTGGGAAAAAATTGAGGGAGTTGTCCGGGGGAGAGTTGCAGAGGTTTAGTGTCGCGAGATGTTTAGCGAAAGATGCGGATGTTTATTTGATTGATGAGCCGTCGGCCTATTTGGATGTTGAGGAAAGAATTTCAGTGGCGAAGGCGATTAAGGATGTGATGGTTGAAAAGGGGAAGACGGCTTTTGTTGTTGACCACGATTTGTTGCTTGTTTCGTATTTGGCAGATTCAATTATTAATTTTGATGGTGAAGGAGGAATTCTAGGAAAAGCTTCGAAGATTAAAGATTTTGAGGAGGGGATTAGCGAGCTGTTGAAAAGTTTAGACATTACTCTGAGGAAAGATAAGGAGTCGGGTAGACCTAGAATTAATAAGAAGAACTCGGTTTTGGACAGAGAGCAGAAGAGTAAGGGGCAATGGGTTGTGCTTTGAAAATAAAAGACTTAAAAATGTTTATAAACAAAGGAGTCAAGCAGGTAGTTAAGTGATATTGAGGGATTAACAAAATGGAAAAAATAACAATTTTTAGCTTGATGGGAATTACGATTATTTTAATTGGAATTATGGGATATTTGACTTATTCTGAATTTAAGGAGCATAGCGATGAGCATGTTCATTCAGTTGAGATTGAGGGAAAGGAATTGAGATTATTAACAGTGCAGGAAGTGGCAGACTTGTGGGAAATAGATTCAGGAGTTTTTTTGTCCAGAATAATAACTGAATTTGATTTAAAAGAAAACTATACTATCGACACTGTTTTAGAAGATATTCGAGGAGAATATGCATTTTCACCTGCAATAATAAAAGATATATCTGAAGAAATAAAACAAGGAGGTTTGCAAAATGAATAATTTAAAATTAAATTATTGGATAAATGTCGGGCTGATAATATTCTTTTTTATCTCTTTTCTTACAGGTTTGATTAAATGGCCAGGGCTGATAAAAGTAATAGGGACTTCTGCCTATAAAGTTTTATATATAAAAAATATTTCGTTGTTGCATGATTGGAGTGGGCTTATTATGAGCTTACTTGTTTTAGTTCATTTGGTTTTGCATTGGAATTGGATGGCTGCTATTACAAAAAATATTTTTAAGGGAAAGTAATTGTGTTGATTCGTAGTTATAATTATTTTAGTTTTATAATTTTCAGAGTTAAGAAAAGTTAATAAACGTTTGTTGCCATTATGCTTCATGAAGAAAGCTGTTACTAATTTAATTGCGAAGGAAATTAAGCTGAAAGTGTCTGAAGTTGAAAATTTGGTTGAGATTCCGCCACGAAGTGAGATGGGGGATTTTGCATTTCCGTGTTTTAGTTTAGCTAAGAAGTTGAAAAAATCTCCTATGGTAATTGCGGAAGATTTGGCAAAGAGGGTTAGGAAAAAGTTGCCTAAAGAGATTTCCAATGTTGATTTTAAGGAGGCCTATGTGAATTTTTTTATTGATAAAAAGATTTTGGCTGAGGGTGTTTTGGCGAAAGCGAAGAAGAAAAATTTTGGCAGTTTAAATTTGGGGAAGGGGAAGAATGTAGGAATAGAGTATCCTAGTCCTAATACAAATAAAGCTTTGCATGTCGGGCATTTAAGAAATATAGCAGTTGGCGAAGCTGTTTCTAATATGGTAAAAAATGCTCGAAGTAAAATTTTTCATTTGAATTTATTTAATGATCGTGGCATTTTAATCAGTAAGTCTATGATTGGATATGAACAATTTGCCAAGGGCAAAACGCCCAAAACGGAGGGAATTAAGGGAGATAAATTTGTGGGAGATTTATATACCGAGTTTAGCAAAAAATCTGCTGAGAATCCGGAGCTTGAAAAAAATGCTATAGAAAAACTTCGGCTTTGGGAAAACGAGGATAAGAATACCAGAGAACTTTGGAAAAAATTAAACGGTTGGGTTTATTCCGGAATACAAGAGACTTTTGATAGATTTGGACTTTCTCCTATTGATAAAAATTATTATGAAAGTAAGATTTACAAGGAAGGCAGAGATATTGTTGAAAGAGGATTGGGTAAAGGGTTATTTAAGAAAAAAGATAATGCGGTAATTGTTGATTTAGAGAAAGAAAAGTTGGGAGAAAAAGTTTTACTTCGAGGAGACGGGACTTCAGTTTACATTACTCAAGATTTATTTTTGGCTGAGCAAAAGATAAAAGATTTTAATTTAGATAGTTCTTATTATATTGTTGGTTGCGACCAAGAATATCATTTCAAAGTTTTATTTAGTATTTTAGAAAGGCTTGGAATAAAAAAGGATTGGAAACATTTGAGTTATGGTATGGTTAGTTTACCTTCAGGAAAAATGAAATCTAGAGAAGGTACGGCCGTTTTCGCAGACGATTTAATTGATGAAACGGCTAGTATTGCCAAGAAGGGAATCGTAGATAGAAGTGTGAATAAAGTTGGCAAAAAAGACTTAGAAGATAGGTCTTTGAAAATTGCATTAGCTGCGATTAAATATGCCTTATTGAAAGTTGATATTTATAAAAAAATAGTATTTAATCCAAAAGAATCTTTAAGTTTCGAAGGCGATACGGGTCCATATTTACTGTATAGTTATGCTCGGGCTTCGTCGATTAATAGAAAAGTTAAGAGTAAAAAACCGATGAAGATTATTGACTTGAAAAATTCAGAGATTGCGCTATTGAAGAAGATTGATGGCTTTGAGGATGTTGTTAAAAAAGCATATGAAAATTTGGCTCCGAATTTAGTTGCGAATTATTGTTTTGAATTGGCGCAAATGTTTAATGAATTTTATCATTCTTGTCCTGTCTTAGGGAGTGATGAAGAGGGATTTAGATTGAAGTTAGTTGATGCTTTCAGGGTGACATTGAAGAAGGGATTGACGCTTTTGGGAATTGAAACAATTGAAGAAATGTAATTTTTGAAGTTTCTACTTTACAACTTTAAAATTTTTCCATGCAACTTCGAATAAACTTTCTAGTGCTTGGGCAAAAAATTCTGTGTTCAGCCAAACTCCGATATCGTATGTTGGGTGAACTTCATTATCGTTTAGAAGCATAAACATTAGTTGTTCGCTATCTATCAACATAAATCTTGCTCGCAAGTCTGCCACGTCCCTGACTTCGGCTACTTTCATAAATTCTTTTGCAATTTGTTTATTCTCGGGGGTTATTGGAGCGGCGATTCTAATTGTTACACCTCGCTTTTTTGCTTTTTCTAGAGAAGGTAAAAGAATTTCTAGCTTTCGGCTTAGCCCGTCTGCGGTTGTTACTAAAGTTATTGTGCTTTGCGCTTCTCTAATTAACATGTCTAAATGATTGTAGACATTCTGCCTGCCCTTTAACGCTCCAGATAAATCTGTCGGCTCAATAAATTTTATTCCGTCAGAAAACAATGCAGTTAGTTCTTCAAGAATTTCGTCGCTTTTTAGTTTCTCTAATCTTTTTGATTTTTCGTTTGCATTTACTATGAGGTTTTTCTTTACTCTTTCAATCACTTCCTCTGGCTTTAATGCAATAAATTTGATGGGCTTACCAAGTTTCATTACAATAAAACCTTTTTTTTCTAAAGATTCTAAAATGTCATATGTTCTAGATCGTGGCACATCGGAAATTGAAGAAAGTTCTCCAGCTGTAGAAGTTCCTCGGGATAACAAGGCAGTCCATACTTTAACTTCGTAAAGATTTAAATCGAAAATCTTTCTGAGCC